>NZ_BCPP01000089.1:0-12311 GCF_016586125.1 Burkholderia sp. E168m23 | reverse complement strand
GGCGTATCGCGCAATGCCTATTCGGGTATCGCGGCGGCAACGGCGTTGACGATGATCCCGGGTGTCGACCCTGGCAAGACGCTGTCGTTCGGTATCGGCAGTGCGAGCTACAAGGGCTATCAGGCGGTCGCGTTCGGCGGGGAGGCCCGCATCAACAAGAACCTGAAGATGAAGGCCGGTGTGGGCTTGTCGAGCGGTGGTAACACTGTCGGCTTGGGGGCATCGTATCAGTGGTAACTGCCTGACTGACGGAGCGGGGCAACCCGCTCCCGTATTTCCGGACCCGCCTCGCGCGGGTCTTTTTATGTATACCCAGCATGTGAGGTCGGACGGAATTCGTAGAGGCCAACAGGTGCTTGAGCTTGTTGTTATCCCGCTCCAATTCCTTCAGGTGCCGCGCTTCGGGGCCGTCATCCCGGCGAACCTGGTTTTTCAGTTGTGGTAGGTCGCTTCGGAGATCCCGTAATTGCGGCACAGCTCTGATGGCTTCATGTCAGTCGCCCTTCCTTCAAGATGCCGATGATTTGTTCTTCGGTGAACCGCGTTCGCATGAACGGCAAGGTGATCATCGATTTTGCAACTGGAATAATCTAATTAAGATGATTTGGTGGCGAGGTGTTGCGGATTGTCACGGGAGACTTGATCGATTTTCGAACGTTAAAGAAAATTCAGATTTTCCAAATATAACTAAAACTATGATGGCTCTGTTGCTGGTTTTTCTTGCGATTGTCGGTGCGGCTTTTGTCGCTCTTGGCGTGAACGGGGTAAGGCGTTCGCGAAAATATAGGTGGCAATCGGAAGGTGGTTCGGGGGCCGAGCGTCAAAGTCTTGCGAAGGGAGTTGAGCCGCTCGCGCCGGGGCGTGCGCAGTTCGAGAGCGAGTTGCTTGTGGAGCGTGGACGAGTGGCCGGAACGGCAGTGCCTGACGTCGGAAGTCATCCTGACTGCCCGGATAAGCTCACCGCGAGGCGCGGTCCAATGATAAAAAGCGAGCCCAAACCTTTGCTCGCGGGCGCAGCTCCTCATGGACATCGGGCACTTACCGCTGCGCAAGAGTCAGAGTTTTATGATCGATTGTGCACTGCATTGCCGGAGGCGGACATTTTCAAGAAAGTTGCTTTGAAAGAGCTCGTTGATGCTGAGCATAATGATAAATCGAATATCAAACTATATAATAGAAAGGTTTTCGATTTCGTGGTTCGTGGAGGCGATGGTGGCTTATTGTATGCTGTTGAGTTGGATGATAGGTCGTGTGCGTGGCAATATACTCGCCGAGATGATTTGTTGAAAGATGACGTTGCACGGGCCATTGGGTTGCGCGTGATGCGGTATTGGAGCGTCAAGACTGATTTGACCGTGCTGAGGCGAGATTTTGAGTCGTGCGCGGCTCGCTCATTTGGACGGCGGAGTTAACCTATTATTTCATGGCAACGTGGGGCGTGGTTGATTCCTACAGGTGCAATCGACATCGGCTGCTGATAGATATGCCGAGACATGTCATTCGATGATGCAATTCAATGTGACAGAAGGGGTGCTAGCTTCCAGCCTGCAGGTGCTTCCGACATTCGACCTAATCGAGATCGTTGTTGCGCTTGTACTGGGTGGAATGGCCAAGGGCATCACCGGCATCGGCGTGCCGCTGATCGCGATGCCGATCGTCAGCCAGTTCATGCCGATTCGGGATGCAGTATTGCTGCTGTCTATGCCGATCATTCTCGGCAACATTCCGCAGGCGCTCGAAGGTGGTCAGGTGCTTGCAACGGCGCGGAAAATCGCCGCGCCGATCGCATGGACGGTATTAGGTAATATCGTCGGCGTGGCGATCCTCCTTTCGCTGAACTCGGGTCACGCACAGGCAGCCTCTGGCGCAGTACTGATTGTGGTCGCGACACTGATGCTCGCGGCACCGAAGCTCAATTTGGCACCCGCATGGCGCAAACCTGTTGGTTTCACGCTCGGCTTCGGTGCGGCAGTGACGGAGAGCATTGCGTCGATTCCCGGCCCGTTGCTTGCCACTTACTTGATTTCGTCCGGAGCGAGCGGCCGGGCGTTTACGAAGCAGATCGCGATCATCCTCGTGGTTTCGGTCGTGACGCTGCTCACTACGTTCAGCGGCGCCGCGCAGGCGAGCGGTGCGGATCTCGCGATTTCGGTGGCCGCCACGCTGCCAGCGATTGCCGGCATGTGGCTGGTTCGTCCGCTGCGGGACAAGATGTCCCCTGAAATTTTCAGGACGGTCGTCCTGCTGTTCGTGCTCATCGCAGCGGCGCAAATGATCTGGAAATCTGGCGTGTTTCGACATGGCGGATCACTCGCCACTGGTGCGTGCCTTGTTAAGCCGTGTGATGAGTTGTTCGACTTTGGTGCAAAAGACCGCCAATGCCGCCTCTTGACCCGAGAGGTCACCCAGCCGAAGTTGGGCGGCCAGTTTTTCACCGTAATCCCCCAAAGCACCTGAGCCGAACAATTTGCTTGCGCCAGCTATCCGATGGATGCGGTCGGCGGCGGCTACCGCGTTTTTGTCGGCTACTGCTGCCTGAAGGAAGGCAATATCCTTCAAGGTCTCTGTCACGAACCCTTGAATCAATATCGGCGGGTATGCGCCTTCTTCGGGCGAGGGATGCTGGGCCAGACTGCTAATTGAGTCTGGCCGTGTCGGGCAAGGCGAAATTCCAATCCAATGCGCGAGTTTGTCACGCAGCACGGCTAAGGTTGTCGGTTTGATGAGCAGGCCGTCCATGCCGGCTTCCGCGCATCGGATTGCTTCATCGGGCAACGCGCCTGCAGTCAAGGCAACAATGGGGGTATCCCGTGATCGATGTTCCCGGGAGCGGATGCGTTTCGTCAATTCATAGCCGTCCATCTCCGGCATCGCGCAATCGGTGAGTATCAATGCGAAGTCGGAATCGTCCAGTACTCGGAGTGCGTCCATGCCGTTGGATACCGCAACAGCGGTATAACCGAGTCGTTCAAGTTGCGCCTTGATGACCAGGCGATTGACCGGATGGTCGTCGACGACAAGAACTTGAATTCCCGACGTTTGATATTCGACGTGCAGATTCCGGATATCGTTCTCGGCGGATGGAGTTGCACCGACGACATGTAGACAAAGTGCTTCGACCGCGGAGTACATCAACGGATTGTGGCTGAGCCGACAGGTGCCGTCAGCCGAGATCTCGTAGCCCGTTGGAATCGGGGCGTCCGTTAGTCCGATAGCTGGCTTGTCATTATCGATTGCCTCGAGTCGACTTTCGTCGATAAAGTGTATGACTGCCTGTGAGGCGGCTCCCGCAGGGATGATACCTAGCGGTGTCAAGAGTTCGCATAACGCTGCGGCTAGCGCCGGGTCGGACGACGCGATATGTGCATGTTTTCCCGCTAGCGGCGTGGAACGAGTCTGCAACTGTACGTCCAGGTCCAGTTCAACCGTGACTCGAGTGCCGAAATCCGGCGTGCTCTCGATGTGAATGGATCCATGCATCAGCTCGACCAAGCGTTTGCAAATGGCCAAACCCAATCCAGTGCCGCCGAAGCGACGTACGATCGAAGTGTCGGCCTGCGTGAAGGGCGCGAACAGGCATTGCAGTTGCGCGGGCGCGATGCCAATGCCCGTGTCATGTACCGTGAAGTGCACACGCTGGCACGCTTCCCGTTGGTCGAAGACGGAGATGCTGATGCCAACCTCGCCGTTTTCCGTGAACTTGATCGCGTTGCTTATCAGATTAATGAGAATCTGGCGAAGGCGCAGACCGTCGACGTTCAATTCGGCGGCGAGTTGGTTACTGACGGAATTACGAACGACAAGGCCCTTATCGTGAGCCAACGTCGAGGCCATGGCGCTGACGCCGTCCACGAGTGCCCGTAGATCAGTCGGTTCCGTCACGATCTCCAAGTGTCCGGCATCTATCTTCGAGAAATCGAGAACGTCGTCGAGAATCTGCATCAACGTCATCGCAGATTCCCCGATCATGTGAAGCATCCGTTGCTGCTTTGTGCTCAACGATTCGTGGCGCAACAGTTCCAACATCCCTATGATCCCGTTCATCGGCGTGCGGATCTCGTGGCTCATGGTGGCGAGAAATCGCGACTTCGACGCTGCCGCTATTTCAGCCGCTTCTTTCGCACGGGCGAGCTCTTCCCCCTGCGCCTTCGCGTGAGTGACGTCCGACCAGACTCCGCTCCAGAACATCGTGCCGTCTGGCTCCGTTTGCGGCGTCGCTTCGGTGTGGATCCACCGCTCGCGGCCATGTGACATACATCGAAAATCGATAGAGATCGGCGTCATGGTAAGCGCCGAGTACTTGACGGCGGTTTTAATGAGAGGCCTGTCGTCGGGGTGAACCCGCGAGAGCGCCGTAAGCGCATCGGCTTCCATCGTCAGCGCATCCAGATTCCACATGGCACGCGTATCACCACCTACATAAGGAAACCTTAGTGCACCATCCGGTGTATGGCGAAGTTCGAAGACGACCACCGGAAGATGAGAAGTCACGCGTCTTAAACGTTGATCCAGAGCACGCGCACGTTGTTCTGCGTCGCGAATGGTCGTCACATCGACCAACGTCACCAGAAGGCCACCTGGCTTTCCGCTTGGCAATTGAAACGGATGCATCCAGTACAACCAGGACCGCAGCTTATGGTCGCCGTCCATCAGGTTGACCTCGGCATGATGGGCTCGATTTTGATCTTGGACTTGCTCGCTCATGGCGTGGATTTGCTTACTCCATGCGGGCTCCACCGGTAAAGCTTCCAGCGTTGTTCGACCAATCAAGTCCTCACGCTTCACCGAGAATGCGGTTTCATAGGCATGGTTGAGCGCGATATATCGGTTCGCACTATCTTTGGCGGCCAGCGGATACGGTAGCGACTCCATTAGCGCTTCACGAAAGCTAAGCTGGTCTGCCAGCTCATGCTCGACCGCCAGCCGCTGACGGACCTCGTGACGAAGCCGGATGTACGCGATGATAATGATCGCCAATATGACCGCAGCGCCTAGTAACGTAAGCTCGAAGGTCCTCCATGGCAGTCCGACTGAATAGCGAGGCCAAAGCCAACGGCTTCGAATCCGTTGCTGCTCCATTTTTGGCATCGCGGCGATCGCGTTATTAATTATAGGTACCAGTCTCTCATAGCGGCGGTTTATTGAAATGGTCAACCGACTCTCGATATTGGCAGGTGATGCAATCTTGAGAGCACCCGGGAAATAGCTCCTGATGTTGAAATCGACGATCGCTGCGTTTCCGAGATACGCATCGGCACGCCCCTCCGCTACCTCTTGCATCGCGTGATAGGCGTTCGTGGCCACGGCAATATCGGCGTCTGGCAGTTGGCGCAATACCTGAGCGGGAAGCTCGCTTGGATCCGAAATAACGATTCGACGGCCAGCGAGATCGACGATGCCTTGCGGCAGCGCGTGGGGGCGGGTAACGATGACGTCGGGAAGGGTAATAAACGGAGTGCTGTAGAGCAAGTCGTCGCCGTGCCCCGTCGGTGCATTGACAGGCGCGGCGGCATCCACTTGACCTGATTGCGCCAGGGACAAGGTTTCTGCCCACGACTTCGTTTTCACCAGTGCGAAGCGGATGCCAAGGGATTTCGAGATATATGCCAGATAGTCGGCGACGATGCCACTCGGGCGACCATTGGCATCAATGTAGGCGATCGGTGCCCAGTCGGGGTCAATGCCAAGTTTGATCGGAGGCAGCGAAGCCAGCCAGCGTCGCTCATCTGCCGTGAGTGCCAAACCGTGGGCCTCGTCAGGAATCTGCGGCGGCGACACCGGGTTTGTCGGCGAAGGTAGCGTCAACCGAAGCGCTGATGCTTCGATATTTTCAACCGTTGCCGAATCGATCAGACTCATAGTCAGGACGACTATGGCAATGATACTGCTCGACCGGGCACTTATCCAAAAGGTATTCTTCAAAATAACGGATTATGTGGAGTACGTTGTAACGCGCGCCGTATAGAGCATTTCAACTCGCCGTGTACCTCATCGCTTTGGGGCATGGATCTTGTGCCGGGGGAACCGTGACGTCCAATAGCGCTTGCAGTGAGGAGGGTAGTGTCAACCGTTGAGCCCGAGATTGGCGACGTACTCGTAGAGTTCCGCATCGCTTTTGAGGCCAAGCTTGCGCTTTGCCGATATCTTGGCCCAGCTTACCGTTTTGATTGTCCGATGGAGAACCTGGCTGACTTCAGCCGGTGATTTACCGCTGCCGAGAAGGCGCAACACTTCGAGCTCTCGAGGAGTCAAATTAGCAGCACGCCGGCTTTCTGTTTCGGTCAGCCCAAGCTTCGATAGTTCGAGCTGCAGCTTGGCACTGATATAGACTGCCCCTCTCAGGGCGGCACGGACGGCGGCGAACAGTTCGTTCCTTTCCGCTCCTTTCTCGACGATACCCAGCACACCCTCGTTCAACATCGCGCGTAACAGCCCGGCATTTGCCATGTTTGTGAGCACGATGACCGGTAAGGCTGCGTGTTCTCGTCGAATGATCGAGAGCATAGGCAATCCGTCGACACGTCCGGCGTTAGGCATCGAGAAATCGGTAATCACGACATCGCACGCGACGCGTGCCAAGATCGACATCAACTCCCTGGAGTCGCGCGCCTCCCCCACGACCTCGAGGCCATTCTGCTCGATCAGAACGCGGCAGCCGAGCAGCATGATCGGATGGTCGTCTGCGAGTACAACACGGCATGCCATTCCAGACTCCCCACTAATTAGTATCGGCCGAGTTTGCCAAATGATATGGGGCCGATGTGCGCCAACCAAAAAGCCAGATTACGCCTGTGCGCTTCTCATAAATATCAGAATTGTCTGATTTCGAAAGTGCGCGAATCAATTTATATTGTTTTTTGATCGCGCCATGCCACGCCGGCACTCCTCTTCAAAGGTGGTGGATTTGTACCGGCGGCGAGTGATCTGAGTGACCTGCCGGGGTCCTGGATTACCCGCTGTCGAAATGCAAGCGTGGTTGCCGTCAGGAAAACCGTAACCGCTCACGCTTTAGGCTTGGTCCTGATATTGGGTTGACGTACATCTGAAAGGTCTTCATTCCGGGCGTACCCGCCTCGTGATGTGGGCGCCCCAAAGCCGTGATGGCAATTCCTATGGGAGAAAAGCAATGCCAGTTGTCACCTTGAAGCTGCTGAAAGGCGCGTTTTCGCAAGAGAAGACGCAGCAGATGATGGATGGCGTTACCGACGCGATTGCGGCAATAGCGGGAGAGTATATTCGTCCGCACACCGTCGTCATTGTGGAGGAAGTGTCGGACGGGCTCTACTCGTCGGGAGGCCACAAGGTGACATTGAAGACCATCGACATGCTACGCATGAGAGGCGCCAAATCCTCTAACTAAGGACCTATCCGTGATTTCGTGGGCGGGCATATCATGAGGTGTAGAAGTCATGGATATGCCGCCAATGAAGAAGAAACGAATGGTGGCGTCCCAGGCAGCGGCCCGCGGGCCGCTGCCTGAATAATAGCCCAAGCAACTGCTGGACCAGTTGGTCAAGGGGCCGATGACGCCTGCCGAGGTGCAGGACCTGATGCTGGCGTTCAACAAGGCGGTCATCGAGCGCGCGATAGGCGCCAAGATGAATCTGCATCTGGGCTACCTGCAGAGCCCGTCCAAGCCACTGGGCAGGCCAACGAGCGCAACGGCGCCGGCGGCAAAACGGTCATCACCGATCGCGGCCCGGTCCGGGTCGACGTCCCCCGCGATCGCGACGGCAGCTTCGAGCTGATCCCGATTCCAAAGCATGAGCACCGCTTCACCGGCTTTGACAAACGCATCATCGCGTTGAACAGGGGTGTGTTCTGCACGAGCATTCCAGATCAATCGCAACCCCATTGGGCAAGCGCAGCGACGGGCGCGCTTGCGGCGGAGCCGACATCGACGGTGATTCTCCAGGCACCGGCCACGACTCCGTAGGTGCTGCTGCCGGGAGCGTTCTGCTCGCGATGGCTGCCACCATCGTGCTTACTACACTGCTGCGGATGCAAGTCCGGGGCGGATGGGAATCGGCCGACGCCGGACTGCGCTGATTCGTCCTTGGCTGATTTACGGCGGTCGGAACCCACAGCGATACTCGGCACTTCATTCAAATTGACGGAGGGGCGACGCGTCACGTGTCGGCAGAATCGTCGCTCACATACGGATATGCAGGACATTACCGGTCGTTTCGCGCTCCCGCTTACGCCCCCTTTTTCGGATGTGCCGCCGCCGTACGGTCGGTGCCGTAGCATGTGTGAGAAAAGGGGCGGCCCCGGGCCACGCGTGTTCGACTTGTGCTCCCACGGAATCTCGCGTGAGCAAGCAAAAGCGTCCGCGGCGGATTTCGGATCTGGCAACGCTGCATGGCTGCGTCAGCGTCCTGCGTCCCGTTCGTTGCGGCGGACGCTTGCCGTTGGCCTTGCGTTCGCGGCGTCGTGCTGCCTTGCGACACATATGCTCGAAAACGGGCCAGCACATCCATCTCCAGACACCGTTTACCGGGGCTCCATCTCCGGTGTGTCGACGCGGCAATCGGTACCAGCGCGCGTATCGGCCGCTGACGACGTAGAGGTGGAGGCGGCGCTGGGGCCGTATTCGCGTGCCATGTCACGGGATGAGGCATCGCATCGTGACCCGGTGCGCAACGCTGCCGCCCCGACGGCAGTGACGAAGTCTCACAACCGTGGCGGGCACACCTCGGTGCGAACGATGCGCACGAACGTGCAAGCCAAGGCCGAGCATGGAGCGTCGGTAGAGCGCTTGGCCGAAGGACTTGACATGACCGACGCTGAATTCGTGCACTGGCGGGAAGCGACGCGGGATCATTCCCGCCGTCGAGAGCCCCTCTCCGAACAGGGCAAGTGGTACTTCGACTCCATCAACCACCCGCGCCTGATCCCGTATTGACAGTGGACGACGCGTTCACGACCTAGCCGAAATCCTCACGATCCGAAGCCGTTCCGCCAGTGGGCACCCCATAACGCGTGATCGAACAATGCCATTTGATCGGGCGCGACATGCCATCTGCGCTGAGAACGGCGGGCATGAGCCACGTGCACATACCGGACGGGCTGCGCATGTAGGTTACAAACGCATCTAAGCGCCTTTCTCGCGCCATGGTCTTCGCAATGATGCACGATGAATGTGCTTTTTTCGCACCGACGATGAGAATTTTCTAGTCCCTTACGGCGATGTCGAGCGCTATTGTTCAGGCATTGGATTTCGCGCGACCGTCGGTGTCACGATCTCCAGCTTGGGATAGCGTACTGTCGCAGTGACTTGATACCTTCTGTCGTGTCGGAGGTGTCGCCACGACAGTTTTTTGATAGCCATGTTTGGAATTTCCATCGATGAGTTTTATTGATCGAGAAAGCTATTCGAGTTCGTTTTCGTCCGGCATGAATGCAGATGATTTTATTTCGGCACGGAAGATAAATATTGTCGTCGCAGACTCCTATCCGATGATAGTGCAGGGCCTGCGTCACATTTTCTCGAGTGTGGAAAGTATGCAAATCGTCGCCGAGGCGCATACGTTGTCCGGCATGGCGTCGATGTTGAGCACTTTCGAATGTGATGTGTTGATTTGCGATTATGCATTTGGCGACGATCCGGAGCCGGACGGGATGCGAATGCTTGAAACCATCCGCAGAAACCATCCGAACGTGAAGATTATCCTGTTGGCCGAGTTGAGGGATGGACTGTCCGTCCAGCGCGTGATGAAAAAGGGCGTATCGGCATTCGTTGTGAAATCGAGTGACGATTCACTTTCCTTGCCGAAAATCGTCGATAAAGTCATGCGCGGGAAAAGGTATGTGGATCCGGACATTGCGGGAGATATGCTGTGCGATTCGGGTCGAGGTGGTGACAGGCAGGCGCGAACCAATTTATTGTCACCGCGCGAGCTTGATGTGGTACGGCTTCTGTCGCGCGGAATGGCAGTCGGGGAAATCGCGGAAAAGCTCAGTCGAAGTCGGAAAACGATCAGTACGCAAAAGGCAAATGCAATGAAGAAGTTCGGCGTGAAGACCAATGTCGATCTGGTAGACGCCGTGCGGGATATGCTTTGGCGAGGCTAGCTGATTTTTTGACGCGGTTCGACCATTTTCTGACAATGGTTCTTTTCAATGAAAGGGCCGCCCGCGCCACCGTTGAATTACGTTTTCGAGCTCGACGTGATTGAAGATCGCAGGAAATTCCCGCTCTTATGCCCCGCTTTTGTAATGATAGCCGTATTACTTTCCTCATGCGGTGGCGATTCTGGGGTAGGGAGCATCGGGTGGAAGGAAAACCACGGCAACGAGATCGTCGTCAAGATGCGCCGATCGTCCGGCGGGACGCAGCGTTACGGCACCGTGATGGCACGGGACATGTACAACGATGTAGTTGACGGAACGCGATGGGCGACGGTGCCGGTTACTCGCGCGCTGGAAAATCGACGTCCTGAAAAGGCAGTCAACCTGAGCGTCGCATCGGTCGACGCCTGCAGTTGGACATTTCAGGACGCTATCGACGATCTCATGGGGCAAGGCGTGACGGTTGTCGCTGCCGCCAGCAATGATGTCGTTAGCGAGATCGATGCATCGCCGGGTCGTCGGGATATGATTTCAGTGGCGAAAAGCGACCAGGCCGGTCGTCGCGTGCTCGGCGGCAATACGCATTCACGTGTGACGCTGAGCTCACCGGGGACGAACATCGGGACTCTCTCCCATACCGGTACGCGAGTACCAGCCGATGCGTCCCACGGCGATATGCATGGCACTAGTCTCGCGGCACCCCAGGTGTCGGGCGTGGTATCGCTGATGTTGACGACCAACCCTTGGTTGACCCCCGCTGAGGTCGCGAGCATTTTGAAGCGCACGGCACGTTTTGCGTCAATTGCGCCGGAGACACGATCGCGCAGGGTGATTTCGCCGAGAGGTGGCATACACGATGCAGCAGGCTGCTGTATCGACTGCTGCCGCCGAGCGGAATAGCCCGACCCGCTAATGAAAGGGCCGACTTTCATTTTAGAGGTGGCGCTCGCCACAATCCGATTTTTCGCGCCGGGTGGCCACACTATTCACGCTGTGCGGCCATCAACGTGCTGAGTCTGGTGGTCAACTGCTCGACTTGTGCGAAAAACGCCGCCAGTGCTGCCTCCTGGCCCGTCACGCCATCCTCTCGAAGTCGCTCGGATAATCGCTCGCCGGCATCAGCCAGGACATCCGAGCCGAATAATTTGCTGGCACCGGCGATGCGGTGGATATGCTCGGCCGCCGCCACTGCGTTGCCGCTTTGTATTGCGGCCTGAAGGAAGGCCATATCCTTCGCGGTCTCGGCCAGAAATCCCCGGATCAGCTTGGGCAAGTGCGTGCGTTCTTCAGGCGAGACGGGCGGGGAAAGCCAGCGCATGGCGTCCGTCTGTATCTGGCAAGGCGCCGTCGGCACCCAACGCGCGAGCTGCTCGCGCAGTACCGCCAGCGTGGTGGGTTTGACGAGCAGGCCGTCCATGCCGGCTTCGGCGCACCGAATCGCTTCGTCGGGCAATGCGTTGGCCGTCAACGCAAGAATGGGGATGCGCCGCGATCGGGGCTCCCGGGAGCGGATACGTCTCGCCAGGTCGTAACCATCCATGTCCGGCATCGCGCAATCGCTGAGCACCAGCGCGATACCGGAATCGTCCAGCGCGTGCAGTGCGTCCGTGCCGTTGGAGACCGCAATGGCGGTATAGCCGAGTCGAGCGAGTTGCGCCTCGATGACGAGCCGATTGATCGGATGGTCGTCCACGACGAGGATTCGAATACCCGACGACGGATATTCAACGGATGGAGGGCGGGTATCGGTCCCTGCGAAGCGAGGTGCGGCAGTGGCATGAAGGCATAGTGCTTCGACCGCGGCGCATGTCAACGGATTGTGGCTGAGCCGACACGTGCCGTCGGGCGAGATCTCGTAGCCCGTCGGGATGGGTTCGTCGGTCAGGCCGATAACGAGCCCGTCGTCGCGGATTTCGAAGAGCCGGCATTCGTCCACAAAGCGTATGTCTGCCCGCGACGTATCGCCGGTCACGACGACGCCGAGCGGCATCAGGACTTCGCGCAGCGCGGCCGCGAGCGCTATGTCGGATAAGTCGATAGTGGCCTGCTTGCCTGCGACCGGCGTAGACCGAGCCACAAGATGGACGTTCAGGTCGAATTCGACGATGACGTGCGTACCGACACGCGGCGTGCTGTCAATGCGAATGGAGCCCTGCATCAGTTCGACCAGTCGTTTGCAGATGGCCAGCCCCAGACCGGTGCCGCCGAAGCGGCGCGAGATCGACGTGTCGGCCTGTGTG
>NZ_BCPP01000088.1:0-12369 GCF_016586125.1 Burkholderia sp. E168m23 | reverse complement strand
AGCGCGCGGCCGCGCTGCCTGCCGCGACCACCGATCGGCTGGCCGTCGCCCGCCGGGCCGCGCTCGCGCGCAAGAAGCCCGAAGCCGCGACCGCGCCGGTGTTCGTGCCGGCCTTCGCCGGCGCGGCCGGCGCCTACGGCCCGACGCCCGCGAACCGCCCGCCGACGTCGTTCGGCCGCCGCCTGCTGCGCGCATGGCCGCTCGCGTTGCTGCTCGCGGGGCTCGTCGGCATCGCGTACTGGGAAGACATGCAGCGCACCGCCGAACTCGCCGACATCGACGCGGCGATGCTCAGCGACGACCTGCCGCTCAACGCGTATCTCGACCACGGGTTCAACGCGTATCTTTCGCGCGCTCACTAACAGACAATAACGAGGGGATCGTACGGGTGAGTCAGAAGCGCGGCCTGGCCGTATTTTTCGGATGCGTGATCGCGATCGCCGTTTCCTACGTCGCCACGTATCCCCGATTCCACCCGGCCCCCGCGACGACGCCCGTCGCGACCACCAGTTCCGCCGCACCGGCGTCGGCCGCGGCCGGGCTGACCACCGAACTTCCCCCGCTGCCGCTTCCCCTGCCGCTGCCGGCCGCCGCCGGCCCGCTGTCGTGGGCGCGCCTCACGCCGGCGCAGCATGCGGCCCTCGCCCCGTTCGCCGACCAGTGGGACGGCTTCAGCGATGCCCGCAAGCGTAAATGGCTGAAGATCGCATCGCGTTTCGCGAAGTTGTCGCCGGATGACCAGAAGCGCCTGCAGGAGCGGATGACCGAATGGGCGAAAATGACGCCCGAGCAGCGCCGCGTCGCACGCGAGAACTACCAGAGCGCGAAGGAGCTGTCCGCGCAGGCGCGCGAGCGCGCGTGGAAGGCCTACCAGCAACTCCCCGAGGAGCAGAAGGAACGGCTTGCCGCCGCCGAACGCCGCCGCAAGCCGAGCGTCGTCAGCGCGCCGCCGACCGTCGCCGACCGTGACGTCCGCCGCCTCGTCAATTCGCACGAACACCCGGCCAGCGGTGCGGCCGCCGCCCCGGCGCCCGCGTCGGCCGGCGTCGCCGCGCAGCCGGTGCCCGCGTCGTCGACGTCCGGCACCGCGTCCGCACCGGCCGCCGTGGCGCCGGTGTCGCCCGCCGACGCGCCTTCGCTGTTCAAGGGCTCCTGAACGGCCGTGGCGAACGTCCGCGCGCCCGACACCCCGGCCGCCGCGCCGTCCGTGCGGCGGCGCCTCGCCGCGCTGCTCTACGAAGGCGTGCTGCTGTTCGGCGTCGTGTTCTTCGCCGGGCTCGCGTTCAGCCTCGCGACGCAGCAACGCAACGGCCTCGTCCATCACAACCTGCTTGCCACGTGGATCGCGCTCGTCGTCGGCGCGTATTTCGTGTGGTTCTGGACGCACGGCGGCCAGACGCTGCCGATGAAAACCTGGCGGCTGCGGCTCGAATCGTCCAGCGGCCGACCGCTGAGCGCCAGCCACGCGCTCGTCCGCTACGTGCTCGGCTGGCTGTGGTTCCTGCCGCCGCTCGCGCTGCACCCGCTCCTCGGCCTGTCGGTACCCGTCACGCTCGCGCTCGCCGCCGCGTGGATCGTCGTATGGGCCGGCGCCGCCCGATTGCACGCCGGCCGTCAGTTCCCGCACGACCGGATCGCGCGCACCCGCGTCGTCGCGATACCGCGCTGACGCGCCGCATTCGCCAGACGAAAGCCGCTCGCTCGGTGCCCTTCCCTCCAGCCAGACGGCCTTGCCTGACAAGCGTCGGCGGTTCAGTACGGCAGATGACGCAACGCCCGCTCGTTCACTGCTAAACACCCTTCAACGGTCGTAATAAGAACGTCTCGTGACTGTCATGGCACAGTCACGCCCGCATGGCGGAATGCCGGTAATGTCAACCGGCGCGAGTCATGCATGGGCCAGAAAACGTCCGCGACCTCACTGTTTCGTCACCCCATCGGCGCCCGCGCCGCCACTGCGTTCCTGTCCGGCTCGGGGGCAACCGACGGCGTGGTGTCGCACAAGCCGCCCGTCGCGCACACCACGCAGCACGAGGACCCCGAGCCGTCCGCCCATCGCTACCGCACCATCTGGCTGTCCGACATCCACCTCGGCTCGAGCGGCTGCCAGGCGCCCTACCTGCTGGATTTCCTGCGTCACAACGACTCGGAATACCTGTACCTCGTCGGCGACATCATCGACGGCTGGCAGCTGAAAAAGGGCTGGTACTGGCCGCAGGCGCACAACGACGTCGTGCAGAAGATCCTGCGCAAGGCGCGCAAGGGCACGCAGGTCGTCTACATCCCCGGCAACCACGACGAAGGCGCGCGGCAGTTCTGCGATCTCGCGTTCGGCGACATCCAGGTGCGCGGCGAGGCATTCCACACGACGCTCGCAGGCAAACGTTTGTGGATCGTGCACGGCGACCTGTTCGACGGCGTGATCCAGCACGCGAAATGGCTCGCGTACCTCGGCGACACGCTCTACACGCTGATCCTCGTGCTGAACCGCTGGTTCAACCGGATCCGCAGCCGGCTCGGCTTCCAGTACTGGTCGCTGTCGCAGTACCTGAAGCACCAGGTCAAGAACGCGGTCAACTTCATCTCGCAGTTCGAGACCGTGATGACCGACGAGGCGCGCCGCCGCGGCTGCGACGGCGTCGTGTGCGGCCACATCCACAAGGCCGAGATCCGCGACATCGACGGCGTGCTGTACTGCAACGACGGCGACTGGGTCGAAAGCCTGTCCGCGCTCGTCGAAACGATGGAAGGCGAACTGAAGATCGTCTACTGGACGGTGATGCGCACCGCGCCGTCGGAGACCACGTCGCGCAAGGCCAAGGCCGCTGCCTGACACAACCCTACTTACAGGACATGCCGCGATGAAGATCATGATCGTCACCGACGCGTGGGAACCGCAGGTCAACGGCGTCGTGCGCACGCTGAAGAGCACGGCGCGCGAACTCACGGCGCTCGGCCACCGCGTCGAACTGCTGACGCCGCTGGAATTCCGCACGGTGCCCTGCCCGACCTACCCCGAGATCCGCCTGTCGATCCTGCCGTACCGCAAGCTGCGCGCGCGGATCGATGCGTTCGCACCCGATGCGCTGCACATCGCGACCGAAGGCCCGCTCGGCCTGGCCGCGCGGCGCTATGCGCGCGCCCGCAAGCTGCCGTACACCACCGCGTACCACACGCGCTTTCCGGAATACGTGCAGGCGCGCTTCGGTATTCCGCTCGCCGCCACCTACCGCTTCCTGCACTGGTTCCACGGCCCGTCGCTCGCGGTGATGGCGCCGACGCCGGTCGTCAAGCAGGACCTCGAGAAATTCGGCTTCACGAACGTCGTGCTGTGGACCCGCGGCGTCGATCTCGACATCTTCCGGCCGATGGAGTCGAAGGTGCTCAACACCGCGCGGCCGATCTTCCTGTACGTGGGCCGCGTCGCGATCGAGAAGAACGTCGAGGCGTTCCTGCGCCTCGACCTGCCCGGCTCGAAGTGGGTCGCGGGCGAAGGCCCCGCGCTCGCGGAGCTGAAGTCGCGCTACCCGGAGGCGAACTATCTCGGCGTGCTGTCACAGACCGAGCTCGCGAAGGTGTATGCTGCGGCCGACGTGTTCGTATTCCCGAGTCGCACCGACACGTTCGGCCTCGTGCTGCTCGAAGCCCTCGCCTGCGGCACGCCGGTGGCCGCGTATCCCGTCACGGGCCCGATCGACGTGCTCAGCGGCGGCGACGCGGGCGCGATGCACGAGGACCTGCAGGAAGCCTGCCTCGAGGCGCTGAAGATCGAACGCACGACTGCGCGCGCGTGGGCGGAACGCTTCTCGTGGCGCGCGGCATCCGAGCAGTTCGCGTCGCATCTGAAGCCGCTGCCGAAGACCGCGTACTCGCCAGCCGAAGGTGCCGCCGTTTGAAACGAGACCTGAACGACAAGATCCCGCCCCCCGCCGCGACGCCGTCACGGCACCGCCCGTTCGACGAGGAAGAACCGCACGCCGATGCGGACGTGCACCCGCACGAGCCGCTCGGCCCCGACGACCGGCTCGCGCCGTTGCCGCCGAACCCGTACAAGCGCCACCGCGGCATCACGCGTGCGTGGTTCGCGCTCAAGCATTCGCTGAACGGCTTTCGCGTCGCGATCCGCGAGGAAAGCGCGTTTCGCCAGGAGCTCACGCTCGCCGCGCTGATGCTGCCGATCGGCGCGTTCGCGCCGGTGCCGGCCGCATCGCGCGCGCTGCTGATCGGCTCGGTGCTGCTGGTGCTGATCGTCGAGCTGCTCAACTCGAGCGTCGAAGCCGCGATCGACCGCATCTCGCTCGAGCGCCACGAACTCTCGAAGCGCGCGAAGGACCTCGGCAGCGCGGCTGTGACGGTCGCGCTGTTCGCGTGCGTGACGACGTGGGGCTTCGTGCTCGGGCCGGTCGTCGCACGCTGGCTCGGCTTCTAGGCAACCGCCCGGCGTCCTTCCCGTCGCCCGCATGCGGCGCTGCACCATGCGCCGCGCGGGGCCGCGATCATGAAATGCCCCGATGTGGCGGAACCCCGGTTTATAATCGTCCGCTAGACATAGAACAGCAACCCGCGCCGGACGAATCACGCAGCATCGATTGCAGCGCCCGCCAGTCCGGCACACACAGGGCCGGACGACATGGAAGCGAAACCTCCCCGCCGCACCCGCGAACGGATTCTCGAGTTGTCGTTGAAACTCTTCAACGAGATCGGCGAGCCGAACGTCACCACCACGACGATCGCCGAGGAAATGGAAATCAGTCCAGGCAACCTGTACTACCATTTCCGCAACAAGGACGACATCATCAACAGCATCTTCGCGCAGTTCGAGCAGCAGATCGAACGGCGGCTGCGCTTCCCCGAAGATCACCGTCCGACGATCGACGAAACCTGGTCGTACCTGCAGTACATGGCCGATTTCATGTGGACCTACCGGTTCCTGTATCGCGACCTCAACGACCTGCTCGCGCGCAACCGCACGCTCGAGACGCACTTCAAGCAGATCATCAGCCACAAGGTGCGCTTCGCGCACGACATGTGCGAGCTGCTCGTCTCCGATGCCGAAATGGTCGCGACGCCCGCCGAGATCGAAGTCATCGCCACCAACATGGCGGTGATCTCGACCTACTGGCTGTCGTACCAGTACGTGATGCATCCGCGCAAATACAACGACCAGGACGCGATCCGCGAAGAGCTGCACCAGGTGAGCATGCACGTGATCTCGATCATGGCCCCGTACCTGCGCGGCCGTTCGCGCCAGCTGTTCGACGACCTCGTCTCCGGCAAGCTGCCCAAGCGCCAGTTCACCGACTACCTGCCGCCGCGCGACGGCTCCCCGCGCCCCGCCGACAGCCCCGTCGTCACCGGGCAGGCGTCCGCCAAGGATTCCAAGCAATGAAGGCAGTCTGCGTTTACTGCGGCTCGTCGTCCGGCGTGCGGCCCGTCTATGCCGACGCCGCGCGCGCGTTCGGCCGCGCGCTCGTCGATGCGGGCCTCACGCTCGTGTACGGCGGCGGCCGCGTCGGCCTGATGGGCGTGATCGCCGACGAAGTGATGGCGGCCGGCGGCCGTGCGGTCGGCGTGATCCCCGAGCTGCTCGTCGACAAGGAAGTCGGCCATACGGGGCTGTCGGAACTGCACGTCGTGCCCGACATGCACCATCGCAAGAAAATGATGGCCGACCTCTCCGACGCGTTCGTCGCGATGCCCGGCGGCGCCGGCACGCTCGAGGAGCTCTTCGAGGTCTACACGTGGGCGCAGCTCGGCTATCACCGCAAGCCCGTCGCGCTCTACAACATCGATTCGTTCTACGATCCGCTGATCGCGCTACTGCGCCATACGGTCGACGAAGGCTTCATGCGGCCCGCCTATTTCGACGCGCTGTGCGTCGAATCGGAACCCGTCGCGCTGATCGAGCGGCTGCGCCACTACCTGCCGCCCGCCCGCGACAAGTGGGCGCCAGACGCAGCGAAGTGATCCTCACCGGAAACCGCACGCGATGACCGCACCGTCCGACCGCAAGGCAGTCCTCATCACCGGCGCGAGCCGCGGCATCGGCCGCGCGACCGCCGTGCTCGCGGCCGAACGCGGCTGGGACGTCGGCATCAACTACGCGCGCGACGCGGCAGCGGCCGAACTGACCGCGCAGGCCGTGCGCGACGCGGGCGGCCGCGCGTGCATCGTCGCGGGCGATGTCGCGAACGAGGCCGACGTCGTCGCGATGTTCGATACGGTTGCGACCGAGTTCGGGCGCCTCGACGCGCTCGTGAACAATGCAGGCATCGTCGCGCCGTCGATGCCGCTCGCCGACATGCCGGTCGACCGGCTGCGGCGGATGTTCGATACCAACGTGCTCGGCGCCTATCTGTGCGCGCGGGAAGCGGCGCGCCGGCTGTCGACCGACCGTGGCGGCCGCGGCGGCGCGATCGTCAACGTGTCGTCGATCGCGTCGCGGCTCGGCTCGCCGAACGAGTACGTCGACTACGCGGGCTCGAAAGGCGCGGTCGATTCGCTGACGATCGGCCTGGCAAAGGAACTCGGCCCGCACGGCGTGCGCGTCAACGCGGTGCGCCCCGGCCTGATCGAGACCGAAATTCATGCAAGCGGCGGCCAGCCGGGCCGCGCCGCCCGCCTCGGCGCACAAACGCCGCTCGGCCGCGCGGGCGAGGCACAGGAGATCGCCGAGGCGATCGTCTGGCTGCTCGGCGATGCGGCGTCCTACACGACGGGCGCCCTGCTCGACGTCGGCGGCGGCCGCTAAGCTGACACGCGGCGCAACAATACGGCTGACGAAAACGCCCCGTGGTCACGGTGCCACAAATCTCCACAATTCCGTGACAGTTTCAGTAAACATCCGTAACAATTCCGTGCTCTACTAGCGGTCATTCAGACAGGTGTCTTAAACATCCTGTCCGTTAGCCGGATGTAATCCCTTATCGGTCCCGCCCATGTCGCCGGACCGGCTCGACTCGACCCGAGATCTTTTCCATGCCTGGAACCGCAGCGCCCAGCCGACGACGCACGTCCGTGCCCGCCCCGGCCGCGCACACCCGCTCGACCGCCGATACCGACGTCCTCGCGACGCTCGACGTCGCCGGTACGCCCGTCGCCGCCTCGACCGCCACGATCAGCGCCCCGCGCGACCGCTCGCTGCTGCTCGGCTGGCGCGCCTGGCTGTTCATCGCCGCACTGGTGTGCGCGTACACGCTGCCCGGTGTGCTCGGCCACGATCCGTGGAAACAGGACGAAACCTACACGTTCGGCATCATCCAGCACATGCTCGAGACCGGCGACTTCGTCGTGCCGACCAATGCCGGCCTGCCGTTCATGGAAAAGCCGCCGCTTTACGCATGGGTCGCGACCAGCCTCGCGTGGCTGCTGCAGCGCGTGATGCCGCTGCACGACGCGGCGCGCCTGGCGAGTGCCCTGTTCGCCGCGCTCGCGTTCGGCTTCATCGCCCGCGCGGCCCGCGTGGCCAGTCGCGCGGACACCTGGTTCGACCTGCGCGTGCTCGGCCCGGTGGTACTCAGCGCCGGCACGCTCGTCGTCATCAAGCACGTGCACGACATGATGACGGACGTCGCGTTGTTTGCCGGGACGGCAATCGGGTTCTGCGGGCTGCTCGAACTCGTGATGCAGCATGTCGCGCGGGCGCAGCAGATGCGGCACGGGCTGCCGGTGCATCCGGCGAGCCGCTGGGCCGCGCCGGTCTTCGGCGCGGGCGTCGGCATCGCGCTGATGGCGAAAGGGCTGTTCGTGCCGCTCGTGTTCGCGGCCACGCTCGTGTGCACGCTGGCGCTCTACCCGGCCTGCCGCACCCGCTCGTTCGCCCGCGCGCTGGGCGTCGCCGCACTCGTGTTCGCGCCGTTCGCGCTGATCTGGCCGACCGCGCTGTTCCTGCGCTCCGAAACGCTGTTCATGACGTGGTTCTGGGACAACAACGTCGGTCGCTTCTTCGGTTTCTCCGTGCCCGAACTGGGCGCGGAAAACGACAAGCCGTTCTTCATCCTGCGCGCGTTCCTTACCGTCGGCTTCCCGGTCGCGCCGCTCGCGATCGTCGCGCTCGCCCGCGGCGCATGGCGCGACTGGCGTGCGCCGCGCATCGCGCTACCCGTGCTGTTCGCCGGCATCGGGCTCGTGGTGCTGCAGGTGTCCGCGACGTCGCGCCAGCTCTACATCCTGCCGTTCTTCGCGCCGCTCGCGCTGGTCGCCGCGCAGGCGATCGAGCGCCTGCCGCGCCGGCTGCATCTCGCGTGGGATTACCTCAGCCGCATCCTGTTCGGCACGGTCGTCGTGCTCGCATGGGCGATCTGGGCGGTGATGGCCGATCCGGCCGCGTCGCGCGCGGATCTCGCGCTGCTCGGCCGCTGGCTGCCGCTCGACTGGACGATGCCGATCCAGCCCGCGCTCGTGACCGGCGCGCTCGCGCTGACGGTCGGCTGGCTGACGCTGCTGCCGAAGCTGCGCACGACGGGGCTGTGGCGCGGCGCGCTGTCGTGGGGCGCCGGCGCGCTCGTTGCGTGGGGACTCATCTATACGCTGCTGCTGCCGTGGCTCGACGTCGCGAAGAGCTACCGCTCGGTGTTCGACGACCTGAACGCGCATCTCGCGCTCGAATGGAACGACGGCGACTGCATGGCGAGCCTGCACGGGCTCGGCGAATCGGAAGCGCCGATGCTGTACTACTTCTCCGGCATCGAGCACACGCCGATCGACGACGCGAAGACGACGCGCTGCACGTGGATGATCGTGCAGGGCGTGCGGGCCGTCGATCCGGCGCCGGGCAGCGAATGGAAGCTGTTCTGGACGGGCGCCCGCCCGGGCGACAACGAGGAATTGCTGCGCGTCTACGTGCGCACGCCCGAACAGCACCTGCAGTGATACAGGACGGCGCGATGCGCCGTCCTGCCCGCCTTCACTTTCCTCTTCGGCATAGGTCGCGGCAATCCGCCCGACCGGTGCGCAGCCCGTGCTGCCGTACCCGTGCCTGCACGAACCCGCAAGCGTCCGGGCGTTAGCCGCCCCGTTCCCTCATCACGCCAACGTACGGATCGTCAGAACGACGAGCCGGGCTCTCGCAGAAACGCCGTTTCCTCGTCGGTCGACGCGCGACCGAGAATCGCGTTCCGGTGCGGAAAGCGGCCGAAGCGCTCGACGATCGCCGCATGCAGCAACGCGTAGCGGTGATAGCTCTCGCATCCGGCCTCGTCGCGGATGCCCGCGCACAGGCGCACGGCCTCGCGCTGGCTCTCGACCGACTCGTCGTGCTCGAACGGCAGATACGCGAACGCACGGTGATGGCCGCTCGGCAACCGGGCGTCCCAGCCGGCCGCGACGACGCGGCGGGCGAGCGCGAGCGCTTTCGGATCGGCGGCGAACGCGCGCGGCGTGCCGCGATGGATGTTGCGCGAGAACTGGTCGAGCACGACGATCAACGCCAGCGCGCCCGACGGCGAATCGGCCCAGTGATCGCAGGCGCCGTCGCACGCGGCGTCGAGCAGCGCGCCGTAACGCGTGCGCAGCACGTCGTCGAACGCGGCGCCGCCGTTGAACCAGACCTTGCGGTTCTGCCCGAATTCGGCCGAGTCCGGCTCGCCGAACCAGAAATCGAGAATCTCCCGTGCCTGCGGATCGAGCGCCGCCGCGCCTGCTTTCCCGGTATCGACCGTCATGCAAACTCCAGTACGAGGCGCCGTGTGCGCGCACTCTTCTTTTCCAGTTTCGCGACCCGCAACCCGCCGATTTCGGACGTGTTGCGCACATGCGTGCCGCCGCACGGCTGCAGGTCGACGTTTTCGATGCGCAGCAGCCGCACGCGGCCGAGGCCCATCGGCGGCTTCACGCTCATCGTGCGCACGAGTTCGGGACGCTCGGCCATCTCGTCGTCGGTGATCCATTCGGTCGTGACCGGATGCGCGCCGACGACGAAGCCCGCGAGGCGCCGCTCGACGTCGTCGCGGTCGATCGCGTCGGAAGTCGCGAAATCGAGCCGCACGTAGTCGGCCGTCACGCTGCAGCCGTCGACCGCGTACGGCAGCACCGCGCACATCAGGTGCGCGGCCGTGTGCAGACGCATGTGCCGGTAGCGGCGCAGCCAATCGATCTCAGCAACCACGCGCGTGCCGGGGGCGAGCGTCGCGACGCTCGCCTCCTGGCCCGGCGCGGGCACGTGGACGGCGTCGTCGGGCGTCGCGCCGTCGAACTTCGCCTTGCGCGTGTCGGCGATCGCGATCGTGCTGCCGTCGGGCAGCGTCAGCGTGCCGGTGTCGCCGGCCTGGCCGCCGCCGAGCGGATAGAACACGGTGCGGTCGAGCCGGATGCCGCCGTCGCCGACGGCCTGGACGATCGCCTCGCATTGCGTGAGGTACGCGTCTTCGCGAAACAGCGCTTGGGTCGTCATCGGGCAAGCCTCGTATCGATGGAGAAACGGCCAGTGTCGCGCCGGGCCGCTCATGCGCCCAGCGCAGATCGTCCCGCGCGCGGACAGCGGCGTACCGGTCGATCAACCGGGCCGGTTGCGCATCCAGTCGGCCGTGTCGTAGAACGAATGCATGAGCCGCTCGCGCAGCGGCTCCGGCAACCCGACGTCCTCCATCGCCCACGCCATGCAGCGCAGCCACTGGTCACGCTCGACCGACGCGATCGGGAACGGCAGGTGTCGCGCGCGCAGCCGGGGATGGCCGAACCGGCTGATGTAGTGGTCGGGGCCGCCGAGCCAGCCGCACAGGAACCAGAACAGCTTGTCGCGCGAACCGTCGAGCGACGGCGGATGCAGCGCGCGAATCTGCGCGAACTCGGGTTCGAGGTCCATCAGGTCGTAGAAACGGTCCACCATTTCGCGCACGCGGGCTTCGCCGCCCACGAGCTCGAACGCCGTCGGCTGCGCCGGCGCATCGTCATTCACATCGGTCATTACGGATAGTCGGAAAACGGGATCTTCGGGGCCGCGGGCGACGCTCAGGCGTCGCGCAGCGACTGCAGCGCGGGGCGCCGCAACACATTATGCAGGCTCAACCAGCCGGCCGCACCGGCGCAGACGACACCGGCCGCGATGCCCGCCGGCACGAGCCACGGATCGACGGCGAGCTGGAAGTCGAACACGCGCGACGCGAGCACCCAGCCGACCGCGATCGCGCCCGCCGATGCCAGCACGCCGGCCAGCGCGCCGACCACGACGAATTCCGCGCGCTGCACTGCGTTGACCTGCGCGCGCGACGCGCCGAGCGCACGCAGCAGCGCGGCCTCGCGCACGCGCTCGTCGCGCGAGCCGGCGAGCGCCGTGTACAGCACGAGCACGCCGGCCGCGAGCGTGAACGCGAACAGGAACTGCACCGCACCGACCACCTGCAGCATCATCCGCTGCAACTGCGCGAGGATCGGCGCGACGTCGATCGCGGTCAGGTTCGGGTAGCGCGCGATCAGCGGATCGAGCAGCGCGGCGTTCGAGGCCGGCAGATGGAAACTGGTCAGGTAGACGGCGGGGAAATCCTTCAGCACCGGCGGCGGCATCAACACGAAGAAGTTGACGCGGAACGAGCCCCAGTCGAGCTTGCGCACGCTGGTGATCGGCGCATCGACCGTCAGCCCCGTCACGTCGAAGCGCAGCGTATCGCCCGGTTTCACGTTCAGCGTCTTCGCGAGGCCGGCTTCGATCGAGATCTGCGGCGTGGCCGCGTTGCCGAACCAGTCGCCTTCGACGATCCGGTTGTCGGACGGCAGTTCGGTCGTATACGACAGGTTGAACTCGCGATCGACGAGCCGGCGCGCCTCTTCGGAAGGATATGCGTCCGGATTCACCGGCTTGCCGTTGATCGCGACCAGGCGGCCGCGCACCATCGGCGCGGGCACCGCGTCGCGCACGCCGTGCGCGGCCAGATAGGCGGCCACATCGGCGCGCTGGTCGGGCTGGATGTCGATCAGGAACTGGTTCGGCGCATCGGGCGGCGTCGACTGCCGCCAGCCCGCCACGAGGTCGTTGCGTGTGATCGCGATCAGCAGCAGGCACATCAGGCCGAGCGCGAGCGCGGTGATCTGCAGCGCGCTGGCCGTGCCGCGCCGGTGCAGCGACGCCAGCGCGTAACGCCAGCCGACGCCCGCGGCCACGCGCGCATTGCGCACCGCGCGCGCGGCGGCGAACAGCACGAGCCGGGCGATCAGCGCGAACCCGACCAGCGCGCCGGCGAAGCCGCCCGCGACGATCAGGCCGAGCTTCAGGTTGCCGGCGGCCACGATCAGCAGCCCCGCGAACAGCACGACGCCGATCGCATACGCGGCCCACGCGGTGCGCGACGCGTCGCCCCAATCGCGCCGCAGCACGCGTACCGGCGGCACGCGCGTGAGCGGGACGAGCGGCGGCAGCGCGAAACCGAGCAGCAGCAC
>NZ_BCPP01000087.1:0-12385 GCF_016586125.1 Burkholderia sp. E168m23 | reverse complement strand
AACGCACGCATTCTTCCTCACCGGTATCGCCACCATGCAAAGTGATTGCAATGCGATTCCGTACTACCTCGTCTTACGGACTGACGGCCCACCGTATGTTCTGAACGCTGACCGCCACGTGCTGCGCCGCGCGGCAAGCCCCCTCCTGCGGGCGTTCGCGAGAACCCGCGGCGCGCCGACCTCGATCGAGGACGACGCATGGAGCGACTTTTCCGGTTCGGAATCCATTTCGCTCCTTGAGCGCACGGAGATGCGGGCCTACGCACTGGTTCGCGGGGCCGAAAGCGAACATCAACTCCGGTTACTGGCTGCTCTCTGACTGCACCAACGTACGCATTCCTTGCGGACGGCGAGCTCATCAGCCTATTCGAAACGAGGTCTGTTTGCGAAGGCATTCAGTCCGAAAAATCGTCGATGGCGGTGACATCGCTTTGCTCCGCGTGGCGGCACCAATTTTGCATCTGGAGGTTCATTGATATCGCCCGGCCGACATCGTGTTCGGTGCTGGTCTTGCCATGTCTCCCCAAGCAGCTCGTCGAAAAGATCGATGCAGCGGCGAAATCGCGCCATATGAGCCGCGAAGCGTTGGTGGCCGAATGTACGAAAGGAATTGGCCACCCAGCGTTGCGGTCCTCCAGCCACGAACTTGTGTTGGCGTAGCTGCCGAACGCGACTCAGCGGATTCATCTGCCCGGGTTGCGTCGCTTCACCGATGCGGGAAAGTGATGCATGCGCCGTTTGTCTTCACGAACGACGCGGCAAAGTAAATAGCCGGCGCTTGGCCGGCTTCGAGTTCCGCCTTGCTGGGGCGGCTCCACGTTCTGTTTGAGAGCGAGGAGTTTTGCTACACATGCGCTATAGGTTCGGCAGAAAACCCATGCCCAGACGTTTCCTTGGATCGGAAATACGTTGCCTGGGTGTAACGGCTTTCCACGAATGGGCACGGCTTCTCTGCCGCTCCGGGTGAACCGCGGGCATTCCATCGTCGGTCGCTCGTGCCTCCGCCTGTTCTTGTTGCTCGTCCTTCACGTTTTTTTCCCATTTCGGGCAATCGTTCATCAACATGCTCCCTCCACAACCCCGGTTTCGTCATTGATTGGCTCGCGCCGCCCGAGTCGCGATAAAACTGCGCAAGCGATACGGATCGCGACGGCCCACTTCGATCACGGCGGTTACATCTCGATGAAGTCTGCGGCCGATCTGCAGTCCGTGCGTCATGAGTCAGCCTGCGCGTGCGAGCGTCTGAAGTCGGTACGCTGCCGTACGGGCGGGATGGCATGGATGCGGGTCTGGCATCAGCGTCGTTTCTCAAGGCGCTTCAAATCAGGGAGCAGGCGGTCGAATTCTCGCCTGACCACGCCGTAGCATTCGCACACGCGCTTCTCGAGCCCGGAGCGATCCAATACCTCGATGTGCCCATAGTTGTACCGGATCAACCCGGCATCCTGAAGTTTCAGTGCAGCTTCCGTCACGCCCGACCGGCGGACACCGAGCATGTTGGCGATCAGTTCCTGCGTCATTTTCAGTTCGCTCGATGGCAGGCGATCGAGGCTGAGCAGGAGCCACCGACAGAGCTGCTGATCGATCGAATGATGGCGATTGCATACGGCTGTTTGCGCCATCTGTGTGATGAGCGCCTGGGTGTAGCGTAGCAACAGCCGCTGCATCGAACCGCCTCGACGGAACTCGTCTTTCAGGATGCGCGCATCGAGTCGGTAAGCGTGTCCCGCGCTTTGGACGATCGCGCGGCTCGGGGTTGTTTCGCCCCCCATGAATAGCGCGATGCCGATCAACCCGTCGTTGCCGACGATGGCAATTTCGGCTGACGAACCGTCTTCCATCACGTACAACAGCGACACGATGGACGTCGTCGGAAAATAGACGTGACTGAGCGCACCACCCGACTCGTACAGCACCTTTCCCAACGGCATGTCGACCAGCACGAGCTGCGGCGAAATATGCGCCAGATCTTCTACCGGTAATGCTGCCAGCAGATGATTTTCGATCATGGATGGCTGACCCGACATATGTCACTCCTCCAGTGGCTGCAGCCTCTACCCAAGACGCCCCAACGACACGAAGCGTCATCGGCTTGAGACTTGAACTCGCGAAGCAGACGTTGCGCGAGAAGCCGGGCAGAGCTGGATATAGAAGATAGCCCTCGGTCGGATGCAGATTTCCGCTCGAAGGGTTGCACCGCAATGCCCACCGCTGGGCGCCATCGGATTTCCACGCCAACAGGCAGAGCGAGAGTTCGGACAGGATTGCTAAATGGGACAGATCGAATCCCTGCGTGGGCGACAAGGTGCCGCAGCGTAACGCGTTGTAGCACGTGGCCAGGGTGTCCGCGGCTGACGGCAGAGCAACGCGCGGTGCGCCGTGAAATACCCGAAGCGGATGATCCGGCTGGGTTGTCCAGTCGAGTCCCCCAGGGCCAGGAGTGCAGAAGTCGAGACGGTGCTTGCAGCGTTCGGACAATCAAGCAGCGCATCCTTCGACCGATCCATGCCCCCTCTCAGCCCCGGAATACCCGCACACGCGGCGAGTGCAGGTCAGAAAGAAGACGCACGTAGGGTACGCGTGCAAACGGGGGCCGACCTCACGAGATCGTGTACCGGTTCTGGGGCCCTCCCTTGTAAAGGTTTCGGGCGAGTCCAAGAATCCGGTCGCGATTGCGGTCGAAGGCCGCAAGCAAGGCGGGCTCGCCAGAATCCATGTCGGAGTTCAGTTTCGCCAGCATCGCATCGTCGACCAGAAAGGTAATCTCGCGAGAATTGTCGTAGCCCCAGAAACACACACAGTGTCTGGAAGCGTCGTAGGAGCGACTGGGATTCGGAAAGTTGAGCGTCACGGTGCTATTCGCCATCTAACTCTCCTGACAGATATAACGCCACTTGCTCGCGTTGACATCGATGCGGGCGTCATTTTCGCGCCGCTTCTCGGCACGCTCGCTGTCCGCACGCTTCAGTGCCAAGGCGCGCGCCTTTTTCACGTCAACGTAATCGCTGTGGCTGGCGGGCGTGGCTGGCTTCAGTGCGGTTTGCTTAGGCATACCGGTTCCCAAAAGAGAATTTCAAATTTCAGGACCGTCGCGGTGACTGAATTTCGTCGTCGGCCGCCCTATACGAGGACCGGACGACGACCCGCAGGCTTGCCGCCGACGGCATCTCTCGCGCACGGAACTGGCGGATCAAACCTCAGAGGGAGGCTCGGTTGACGCGCGAAGTTCGCAGCTTCGACGTTCGCGCACAGGATCGTCGTGGTGATAGTAACCGAATATCTTCCCAGTGGGTGACGCCAATACCCAAGCATCCGCGGGCCACACCGGCACAGACGACAGGTCTCGCGACGGCCCCGGGACAAGCCCTCACAATCGATGTGAAGAAGCCATCGATCCGACATTGCCCAGATTCGCCAAGTCATTGACTTTTACGCTTCTTTTTTTCAATTGAAACGCGTATCACGCGCAGTCCCATCAAAAAATCGCTATTTATTCAAAGACAACTTATTGAGACTGCGGACATCTTTTCTGAGAACCAACACCCCTTTCGTACGCACAAAGTGATTCAACATCCCCGTACCGGCAATCGACAACACAACTGTACCGGTACTGTACAGAAAACCGTCGCTAAACTGATCTCCATCCCAGCCTAGAACCGAATGGAGAATCCGCGATGGAATTCCTCACCCTCAGCGCGCTGCCCGCCGGCATGCTGTTCGCGCTCGTCACATCGATCACGCCCGGCCCGAACAACACGATGTTGCTCGCATCCGGCGTCAACTTCGGTTTCCGCCGCACGATGCCGCACCTGTTCGGCATCAGCATCGGCGTCGCGATCCTGATGCTGTGCGTCGGCTTCGGCCTCGGCGAAGCGTTCAAGCGCCTGCTGCTGCTGTACACGATCCTCGAAGCCGCGAGCGTCGCGTACCTGTTGTACCTCGCGTGGCGCATCGGCACGTCGGGCGAAGTGAAGGCGCACGGCGCCAAGCCGCGGCCGATGACGTTCATCGAAGCCGCCGCGTTCCAGTGGGTCAATCCGAAGGCGTGGATGATGGTGCTGACCGCCGCGACGACGATCCGGCTGTCCGCCGACTACGGGATGAACGCCGCATGGATGTCCGTCGTGTTCATCCTGATCGGCTTCCCGTGCATCTGCCTGTGGGCCGCGTTCGGCCTCGGCCTGCGGCGCTTCCTGTCGAATCCCCGCGCGCTGCGCCTCTTCAACGTGACGATGGCCGTGCTGCTGATTCTGTCGCTGTATCCGCTCGTCGCCCATTTGCTGCCGCAGTAAGCGCTCACAAGCGCCCGTTGAGCTTCACGTGATGCAGGCGTACCCTTTCGGTACGGGCGCGTGCAGCCGCTTCGGCGGTTGCACCGCTGCTCTGCATGGAGATTGCCGATGAAGCCAATGCTGAGAGCGGGCGAGCACATCGAAGGCATGCACTGGATCGCCGAGTATCACCCGCTCACGCACGATATCCGCGTGCTGCGCGAGAACATCGAAGTCGGCACTTACTGCGCGCCGCCGACGCTGTTCGGCGACGAGGAAGGCATGGGCGCCGCGAACCACGACGATCATCGCGGCCGGGAAGCCGCGCTGCGCGCGTATCTGCGCAACTTCGTCAAGGAGCACGACGCGGAGGAGTAAGGTGCGACGGCCGAAATATTGACGGGCCGCGAAGGCGGCCCGGTCTGCTGTCGTGCGCCGGTCGCTCCGCTCGCGACCGGCCTGAATCGATCCTGCACGGAGCCGGCGCTACGCACCGGCCCGCCCGTCGCTCAATGCCCGAGCGACTCGATCTTGCCTGCCGGCTGCGCCACGCCATGCGGCCGCGCCATCTGTTTGATCAGCAGCGCGACACACGCGAGCACGCCCGCGACGGCGATCGTCGCGAACACACCCGCAAACGAGAAATGCCGGCGCGTCAGTTCGGCGACGAGGAACGACCCGGCGATCCCGCCGAAACGGCCGACGCCGAGCATCCACGCGACACCCGTGCCGCGCCCTTCGGTCGGATAGAACGCGGCGGCCAGCGCCGGCATCGACGATTGCGCGGTATTCATCAGCACGCCGGCCACGAACACGACCAGCACCAGCAACCCGACGTTGCCGGCCGCCTGCCCGATCGCATACACGCTCACCGCCGTCAGTGCATAGCACACGGCGATCACGCGGTTCGCGTTGAAGCGGTCCATCAGCACGCCGCACAGCACGGCGCCCACGCCGCCGAGCGGAAACAGCGCCGAGATCAGCGTCGCGCTCTTCGGCGTCAGGCCCGCATCCTTCAGCAGGATCGGCATCCAGTTGATCGACGCGTAGAAGATCACGAGGCCCATGAAATACGCGAGCCACAGCATCACCGAGCCGACGATGTACGAACGCGACAGCACGACGCCGAGGCCCTTGCCGCCCGTCTGCGGCGCGGCTTCGGTCAATGCGAACGAGCCGGCGTTCAGCGCGTCGCGCGAGATGCGCGAGAGCGTGGCGCGGATCTTGTCGATGGACTGGCCGCTCGCGACCATGAAGCGCACCGATTCCGGCATCTTCAGCAGCAACAACACGCCGAGCAGCAGCGGCGTCACGCCGCCCAGCATCAGCACGCTGCGCCAGCCGAAATGCGGAATCATCCACGCAGCGAGGAACCCGCCGAACGCGGCGCCCAGCGGAAAGCCGCAGAACATGAGGTTGATCACGGTCGCGCGACGCTTGTCCGGGCAGAATTCGCCCATCATCGTGACCGCGTTCGGCATCGCGGCGCCGAGCCCGACGCCCGTGATGAAGCGCAGGATCGTCAGGTGTCCGATCGTGTTCGAGAACGCGGACATCAGGCACGCGACGCCGAACAGGAACACCGAGCCGAGCAGCAGCGAGCGGCGGCCGAGCCGGTCGGACAGCGGGCCCGACACGAGCGCGCCGCACGCAAGGCCGAACAGCGCGGCGCTCAACACGGGCGCGAGATCGGGCTTGGTGAGGTTCCATTCGCCCAGCAACGACGGTGCGATGAAGCCGATCGCGGCCGTATCGAAGCCGTCGAGCAGCACGATCACGAAACACATGAGGAACACGAGCCACTGAAAGCCGCCGAACGGCTGCTCGTTGATGAAGGTCTGGACATCGACCACGGGTGTGCGATTCATCGCTTGTCTCCTTGTCGGCCGAATGGGCGCGTCAGCGCTCGATCGGTCGCATCCAACATTGATATATGCAAGAAGCGCGACCTGGTGGCCGCGCCTTTCCTTCGTTCACACACCGATTCGCTGCCGGTGCGTTCGTTGATCGTCACGGCTCGCCAGCATCAGCGGGCCGCGCGATCGGATCACTGCCGGCGCTTAACCAGCAGCACCATCCTGTTCCTTGAAGATCTTGTCCGCGAGATGGAACGCGGAATTCGCGGCCGGCACGCCGCAATAGATCGCGGTCTGCAGCAGCACTTCCTTGATCTCGTCGCGCGTCACGCCGTTGTTGCGCGCGGCGCGCAGGTGCAGCGCCAGTTCCTCGCCGCGGTTCAGCGCCACCATCATCGCGATGGTCAGCAGGCTGCGCGTATGGCGCGGCAGTCCGTCGCGGGTCCAGATCTCGCCCCATGCATAGCGCGTGATCAGATTCTGGAATTCGTCGGTCACCTCGGTGCGGTTCTCGATCGAACGGTCGACGTGCGCGTCGCCGAGCACCGCGCGACGCACCTTCATCCCTGCTTCATAACGTTCCTGGTCGTCCATCGCCGGTGCCTCACGCAGTCAGGAAATCGAGCAACGCGCGGTTGAAACCGCTGGTGCACTCGATGTTCGAAATGTGCGCGGCGTCGAATTCGACGTGCAGCGCACCGGGAATCGCGGCGGCAAGCGCGCGGCCCTGGTCGGGCGGCGTCGACATGTCCTTCGCGCCGGTCACGACGAGCACCGGCAACGCGATGCCCTTCACTTCCTCGCGCAGGTCGGCCGCATTGAGCGCGTCGCAGTTCGCCGCATAGCCATCCTTGTCGGTATGCACGAAGGTGTCGCGGATCGCATCGAACAGGCGCGGCTCGCGTTCGACGAATGCGTCGGTGAACCAGCGCGGCAGCACGGCGTCGGCGAGCGCGGCCATCCCTTCGGCGCGCGCCTTCTGCGCACGCGGCGCCCACACTTCCGGCGAGCCGATCTTCGCGGCGGTATTCGACAGCACCGCGCGCACGATACGTGACGGGTAGCGCGCGGCGAGCGCGGCGCCCGTCAACCCGCCCATCGAGATGCCGCAGAAATGCGCGCAGTCGATGCCGACGTGGTCGAGCAGGCCGATCACGTCGCCCGCCAGTTGCTCGATCGTGTACGAACCGGCCGGCGCGTCGGAATGGCCGTGACCACGCGTGTCGTAGCGCAGGATGTTGAAGTGCTGCGTGAGCGGGCGGATCTGCGGCGCCCACATCTGCAGGTCGGCGCCGAGTGAGTTCGAGAAAACGAGCCACGGCGCGTCGTCGCGTGCGGCACGGTCGATCCGGTAATGCAGTTTCACGCCGTTGACAGTGGCGAAAGGCATCTCAAGGTTCTCCTGGTTATTTCGCACCCGCGTGCAGCGCGAGCACGGCGTCGACATAGGCCTGCGCCTCGCCGACGTAATGTGCGGGATCGAGCAGCCGCGCCAGCGCGTCGCGCGACAGGTGCGCCGACACGGCCGCATCGGCGGCCAGCACGTCGAACAGCGTCGCCCCGGTGCGCACGGCTTCCTTCGACGCATGCTCGACGACGTGATGCGCATCGAGCCGGCCGATGCGATCGCCGAGCGCGAGCATCACCGCTTCGCCGAGGATCAGCCCGTGCGTGAGGTCGAGGTTCGCGGCGAGGCGGTCGGTGTTCACGTCGAGGCCCGCGACGATCTGCGCGATCTGCGCGAGCGCGCCGCCCGTCAGGCGCGCGAGATCGGGCAACGCATCCCATTCGGCCTGCCAGCCGCCGAGTGCACGCTCATGCTCCTGCACCATCCCCGCGAACACGGTCGCGACGAGGTTCGGCGCACGCACGGCGGCCGTCAGCACGGCCGCGCAGCCGACCGGGTTGCGCTTGTGCGGCATCGTCGACGAGCCACCCTTGCCGGCAGCCGCCGGTTCGCCGAGCTCGCCGACTTCGGTCTGCATCTGCAGCGACACGTCGCGCGCGATCTTGCCGAGCGTGCCGGTCAGCATCCCGAAGCACGACGCGGCTTCCGCGATGCGGTCGCGCTGCGTATGCCACGGCACGGCGGGCAACGCGAGCTTCAGGTCGGCCGCGAGCGCGGCGCTCACGCCGGCTGCATGCTCGCGCAGGCTCGCGAGCGTGCCGGCCGCGCCGCCGAACTGCAGCACGAGCGCACGCTCGCGCAGCTCGGCAAAACGCGCGCGATGGCGCAGCAGCGCATCGAGCCATTGGGCGAATTTGAGGCCGAGCGTGATCGGCAGTGCCTGCTGCAGCCACGTGCGGCCGATCATCGGCGTCGCGCGATGGGTGCGCGCGAGCGCCGCGAGCGACGCGCAGGCTTCGTCGAGCAGCGGCTCGAGCACGTCGAGCGTGTCGCGCAACTGCAGCACGGTCGCGGTATCGATGATGTCCTGGCTCGTCGCGCCCCAATGCACGAACTTCGCGGCCTCGGGGTCGTCGACCTTCACTTGCGCGGTGAGCTGCTTGACGAGCGGAATCGCGAGATTGCCGCCGAGCGCCGCACCGTGCGCGAGCGCGTCGGCGTCGAGCCGGCCGGCGTCGCACGCACGTTCGATCGGCGCGACCGCGGCGGCGGGAATCACCTGCTGCGCGGCGAGCGCGCGCGCGAGGGCGGCCTCGACGTCGAGCATCCGCTGGATCGTCGCGCGGGGCGACCAGATCCGGTTGAGCGGCTCGATGCCGCAAATCAGGGAGGTCAGGCGGGCGCTGTCTTCGAGCATGGCGTCAGAATGGGGAAACGGCGTGCGCCTATTGTCTACCCAAGCGTGCCGGCGTGCGCTCGAATGCGCGCACCGGCATGCTTGCCGTTCAGGCGGCGGCCTTTTGCGTCGCGTCGATCAGTGGCACGCCGGTCAGCTTCTGCAGCTCGTCGAACGACAGATCGGTGAAGATCTCGCTCACCGCGAGGCCGTCGGCCGTCACGTCGAGCACGGCGAGATCCGTATAGATGCGGCTCACGCATTGCACGCCGGTGACCGGATACGAGCACTGCGCGACGATCTTGCTCTCGCCCTGCTTCGTCAGGTGCTCCATCATCACGAACACTTGCTTCGCACCGATCGCGAGGTCCATCGCGCCGCCGACCGCCGGAATCGCATCGGGCGCGCCCGTATGCCAGTTCGCGAGGTCGCCGTTCGCCGACACCTGGAACGCACCGAGCACGCAGTAGTCGAGGTGGCCGCCGCGCATCATCGCGAACGAATCCGAGTGGTGGAAGTACGCGCCGCCGGTGAGCAGCGTCACGTGCTGCTTGCCGGCGTTGATCAGTTCGTCGTCTTCCTCGCCGGGCGCGGGCGCCGGGCCCATGCCGAGCAGGCCGTTCTCGCTGTGCAGGAAGATCTCCTTGCTCGGGTCGAGGTGGTTGGCCACCAGCGTCGGCACGCCGATGCCGAGGTTCACGTACGCGCCTTCGGGGATGTCCTGGGCGACGCGCTTGGCCATTTCATCGCGGGTCAGTCGTTTCATGTCGGTTTGCTCCAGGTGGGTCAGGCGGCTTGCGATGCAGCACGTTCGGCGGCCAGCTCGGCCGCGTGCGCGGCCTGCGGCACCTCGACGATGCGCTGCACGAAAATGCCCGGCGTCACGATGTGTTCCGGGTTCAGCCCGCCGAGCGGCACGACTTCCGACACCTGGACGATCGCGACCTTCGCGGCGCTGGCCATGATCGGCCCGAAGTTGCGCGCGGTCTTGCGATACACGAGATTGCCCCAGCGATCGCCCTTGTACGCCTTCACCAGCGCGAAATCGGCGTGGATCGGCGTCTCGAACACGTACGGCTTGCCGTCGATCACGCGCGTTTCCTTGCCTTCCGCGAGCTTGGTGCCGTAGCCCGTCGGCGTGAAGAAGCCGCCGATGCCGGCGCCCGCCGCGCGGATGCGCTCCGCGAGGTTGCCCTGCGGCACGAGCTCCAGCTCGATCTCGCCCGCGCGGTACAGCGCGTCGAATACCTGCGAGTCGCTCTGGCGCGGGAACGAACAGATGATCTTGCGCACCTGCTTCGCCTTCAGGAGCGCCGCGAGACCCGTCTCGCCGTTGCCCGCGTTGTTGTTGACGATCGTCAGGTCGCGCGCGCCCTGTTCGATCAGCGCGTCGATCAGCTCGGACGGCATGCCGGCCGTGCCGAAGCCGCCGATCATGATTGTCGCGCCATCGTGGACGTCGGCAACCGCCGACTGAAGCGATTCGAAAATCTTGTTGACCATGTCTCTTCCTGATGCGAACCCGCGGCTCGTGCGCGGCCTGTCGAGGGGACACGCGCGTGTCGCGTGCCGCGCCGGAGGCCGTCGTCGACCCCCGGCTTTTGTTCGCCATTCGAACCTAGATTCGATTAGCGAACGATGGGCCGATCATAGAGTCGCGCACAGCGCGTTGTCAAGGCGGGTTGCCTCGGGGGGCATCGCGTCGTCGAACGGCAAACCGACGTAGTTTTCGGCGAGCGACTGCGCGGCGGCCCGCGAGCGCGTCACGTATTTCAGCTCGGCAAACTTCAGGCGATTGACGAACGGCGAGTCGTCCGGCGACGCATGCAGCATGTTCGTCATGAAGTACGAGAAGTGCTCGGCGCGCCACACGCGTTCGAGGCAGGTCGCCGAATAGCGCTCGAGCGGCGTCGCGTCGCCCGTCCGGTAGCGCGCGCCGAGCGCGCGGGACAGCGCGCGGACGTCGGCCACCGCGAGGTTCATCCCTTTCGCGCCGGTCGGCGGCACGATGTGCGCGGCATCGCCGGCGAGGAACAGGCGCCCGTGCTGCATCGTCTCCGACACGAAGCTGCGCATCGGCGTCACGCTCTTCTGCGTGATCCGGCCCTCGGTCGGCGTCCAGCCGGTGTCGTTCGAGAAGCGCGTGTGCAGTTCGTCCCAGATCCGTGCGTCGGACCATGCGGCGAGGTCTTCATCCGGCTTGCATTGCAGGTACAGGCGCGTGACCGTCGGCGAGCGCATCGAGAACAGCGCGAAGCCGTTGTCGTGATGTGCGTACACGAGCTCGTCGAGCGACGGCGCCGCGTCCGCGAGGATGCCGAGCCATGCGAACGGGTAGACGCGCTCGAACGTGTTCAGCCGCTCGGCGGGAATCGTCTGGCGCGCGATGCCGTGGAAACCGTCGCAGCCGGCGATGTAATCGCAGTCGATGCGGTCCGCGCGGCCGTCCGCGTGCTTGAACGTGACGAACGGGTGCTCGCTTTCGACGTCGTGCAGCGCGACGTCGCTCACTTCGAAGTGCATCTGATGGCCGTGCTCGACGCCGGCCGCGATCAGGTCGCGCACGACTTCGTGCTGGCTATAGACGGTGATCGCGCGCCCGCCGGTCAGTTCGGACAGGTCGATGCGGTGGCGCTGGCCGTCGAACAGCAGCTCGATGCCGTGATGTTCGAGCCCCTCGCGGCGCATCCGGTCGCCGAGGCCGGCTTCGTTCAGCGTGTCGACCGTGCCCTGCTCGAGCACACCGGCGCGGATGCGGTTCTCGCAGTATTCGCGGGAACGCGCTTCGACGAGGATGGAATCGACGCCTTGCAGGCGCAGCAGGTGGGAAAGCAGAAGGCCGGACGGACCGGCGCCGATGATCGCGACTTGGGTGCGCATTGTTCGTCTCCAGAACTTTGGTTCGAGTAATGGAATACATTTGAGCGCTTTCCCGACTATGCGGCAACGCGATTCAGGAGATATGTTGTATACGTTTTGGAGATACCGGCCCCGGCCATGGAAACGCTCGATCTGAACCTGATTCCCTACCTCGTCGCGCTCGACGACACGCGCAACGTGAGCCGGGCGGGCGACCTGCTCGGCGTGAGCCAGCCGCGCGTGAGCACGGCGCTCGGCCGGCTGCGCGAATACTTCGGCGATCCGCTGTTCGTGCGCACGTCGCGCGGCATGGAGCCGACGCCGCGCGCGCTGGCGCTGCTGCCGGCCGCCCGCGACGCGCTCGCGCAGATCGAGCGCGGCCTCGTCGCGCCGCACGACTTCGATCCGGCCGCGAGCACGCATACGTTCTCGATCGCGCTGTCGGACGTCGGCGAGATCGTGTTTCTGCCGAAGCTGTTGCAGGCGTTCGCGATGCACGCGCCGCACGCGAACCTGCGTTCGGTCTCGCTCGCGCACGACGAAGTCGGACGCGGCCTCGAAGCCGGGTCGATCGATCTCGCGGTCGGCTACTTCCCCGATCTCGACGGCAACAACTTCTTCCAGCAGCGGCTGTTCACGCACCGGTTCGTCTGCC
>NZ_BCPP01000086.1:0-12397 GCF_016586125.1 Burkholderia sp. E168m23 | reverse complement strand
ATTCGCATCGGGCTTTTTGTTGCCTGCCGCGGCCGATCAGAACGAGATCATCCGCCCCGGGTTCAGCGCGCTCATCACGCTCATCGCTGCCTTCGCGGCCGGAATCGCGATCGGCGACAACTGCCGGCCGAGCGGAATCGCGCGGTGATCGATGCCCGTGAGCATCGAGAAATCGTCGTTGCGGCCGACGAAATCGTCGCAAATCGCCTTGCCGATCCGCACCGTCTGCGCGACGCCGTGCCCGCTCCAGCCCTGCACCATGTACATCGGCACGCGGCCGTCGGTCTTGCGGCTGTCGGTGGCGCCGTTCAGCGTGAAATCGCTGACGCCGCTCCAGCAGTAATCGAGCGCGAAGCGGCCGTCGTGCTGCGGAAACACCGTGTTCAGTCGCGTCAGCAGATACGCGTTGACGTCGGGCTGCGCCCAGCAGCTGCCAGTGCCCTGCCCGCCGAACAGCAGGCGGTTGCCGCGCACCGGCCGGTAGTAGTCGATCTGGAACTGCGTGTCGTACACCGGCATGCCGGCCGGCAGCAGCGTCGCGACGTCGACGTCGAGCGGCGCCGTCACGCTCACGTACGTGAAGAACGGCACCGTGGTCGCCGCGCCGTCGTCGAGCAGCCGGAACGTCGTGTTGTGCAGCGCGAGCACCACCCCCTTGCGCGCGGTGATGGTGCCGCCCGGCGTCGTCGCGACGACGCCGGCGGGCGTCTCGTCGAGCTCAAGCACTTCGGTGCCTTCGAACAGCGCGCCGCCGTTCAGCCGGAAGCCGTGCACGAGGCCGCGCACCAGCGCGAGCGGGTGAATCTGGCCGCCGATCGCGTCGATCGCCGCGCCGTGATACAGCCCCGAGCGCACGTATTCGTCGTGCAGCTGATGGCGGCCGACGAGGGTCACGCCCGCGTCGCCGAGATGGCGGCGCGCATCCGCGCCGTCGAGCAGCGCGCTCATGTGGCCGGGGTGAATCGCCGCCGTCACGTGGCCGCGCTTGCGGTCGAGATCAAGCGCGTAGCGGGCGCCGATTTCGTCGATCAAGTCCATCGACTCGGCCGACGCGAAGCGCCACAGCCGCTTCGCATCGTCGTGCGACAGGTTCTCGATCATGTCGGCCGCTTCCCAGCGCGCGAGGCCGGGCGTCAGTTGCCCGCCGTTGCGGCCCGACGCGGCCGAGCCGACGTGATGCTTGTCGACGAGGATCGTGTCGACGCCGGCTTCCGCCAGATGCAGCGCGGCCGATGCGCCGAGCAACCCGGCACCAATCACGAGCACGTCGCACACGATGTCGTGCGCGAGCGGCGCGCTGTTTTCATGGGGCGACAGCGACGCCTCGTACCAGTTGGCCGGATGCTCGCCGTCGTAGCGAGCCGGATCGCACCAGTTCCAGTTGTCTTTTTCGATGTTCAGTTGCGTTTGCTCGAAACGCGCTTCGCCCCGGATCAGGGGGGTGTTGTTGGAAGTCATGATTGCACTTGCATGGTCTTGGGCCGCCTGTCGAAGAGCCTGTTGGCTTCGCGGGCGGGGGCAGCCGGTTCCACATGGGTGTCAACGAGAAAGGGGGCAAGAAGGCCCGTGTTGACGGGAGGCACGCTCGTGCCGCCTGGATCCCGGACTGTGCGAACGCACGTATTGAAAGGTGCCGGGACACCCAATTTCTACACCGCAGAAATAATTCTACAGTGTAGAATAAGCTTTCGTCAAGTTTACAGCCGGTACGGTACCGGCCTGCCAGCCTGCCTCGATGAAAGACAAACCCGCCCAAGGGCCGCGCGGCCTCGACAAGGACGCGATCGTCGCGGCCGCGCTCGCGCTGCTCGAAGACGTCGGCGAAGCCGCGTTCAGCGTGCGCAAGCTCGCGCAATCGGTCGGCTGCGACCCGATGAGCGTGCTGTATCACTTCAAGTCGAAGGAAGGCCTGAGCCGCGCGATCGCGAATGCACTGTCGCGCTCGCTCGTGCCGGTCGAGCCTTCACTGCCGTGGCGCGAACGGCTGCGCGACCTCGCGCGCCAGTACCGCACGCTCGCGCTGCGCTATCCCGCCGCGTTCGCACTGCTGCAGCGGCACATGAGCACGGGGCCGGCCGATCTCGCGCACATCGAGGTCGTGCATCGCGCGCTGACCGATGCCGGCATCCCGCGCGCGGCGCTGCCGTCGGTATGCGTCGGCTGGTACGCGAGCGTGATCGGGCTCGCCGCCGCCGAAGCGGGCGGCCTCACGCGCGCCGCGAACGACGTCGAGCTCGCGGAAATGCACGCGCTGTCCGACGCCGCGCATCCGCTCGTCAAGTCGGCCGCCCCGCTCTATGCGCAGCTCGATCCAGCCGTCGTGCACGACACGATGCTCGACGTGCTGCTCGACGGCATCGCGCAACGCGCACGCATGGCCTGACCGGCTCGCGCATCGCCAACGAAAAAGGCGCCCGAAGGCGCCTTTTCATGACGATGACCGCGAACCGCGCTCAGTGCTGCTGCGCGTGGCCGATCTTCAGCATGACCTGATCGACGATCTGCTCGGGCGTCAGCTCGATGCTGACCTCGATCGCCTCGTCCGGGCCCGGCTCCTCGAGCGTGTCCAGCTGGCTCTTCAGCAGCGACGGATCGAAGAAATGGCCGGTGCGGCTTTTCAGACGCTCCTGCAACACCTCGAACGAACCCTTCAGATAGACGAACCGCACGTCGGTGTCGGTGCCGCGCAGCACGTCGCGGTACGACCGCTTCAGCGACGAGCACGTGAACACGGCGGTTTCGCCGGCGCGCTGCTTTTCCTCGATGGCCGCGCGAATCGTGCGCAGCCACGGCCAGCGGTCTTCATCGGTTAGCGGAATGCCGTGGTGCATCTTTTCCTTGTTCGCCGCGCTGTGAAACGCGTCGCCATCGGTATAGCTGCACGACAGGCGTTCCGCCAGCATTTCGCCGATCAGCGACTTGCCCGCGCCCGACACGCCCATTGCGATCAGAATCATTGACTACCCCTTGTTACAGAACCACGCTCAGCAACAGCGTAAAACTCAGACCGAGCACCGAGATGATGGTTTCAAGCAGCGACCAGGTCTTGAACGTCTGGCCCACCGTCATCCCGAAATATTCCTTGATCAGCCAGAAGCCGCCGTCGTTCACGTGCGAGAAGATCAGCGAGCCCGACCCCGTCGCCAGCACGAGCAGCTCCGGCCGGACCGACGCGCCCGACGCCGCCGCGATCGGCGCGACGATACCGCAGGCCGTCGTCATCGCGACCGTCGCCGAACCCGTCGCGAGACGCATCAGCGCCGCGACGAACCAGCCGAGCAGCAGCGGCGACAGGTGCGCGTGCTTCGCGGTCTCGACGATCTGCTGGGAGATCCCGCTGTCGCGCAGGACGCCGCCGAAGCCGCCACCCGCGCCGACGATCAGCGTGATGCCGGCGATCGGCGCCAGGCACTCGCCGCAGAACTTCTGGATCTGGTCGCGGTTGAAGCCCTGCTTCGCGCCGAAGGTCCAGAAGCTCACGAGCACGGCGATCAGCAGCGCGACGTCCGAGTTACCGGCAAAGCGCAGCAGGTTGTTCGGCAGCGACTTCGGCGTGAACACCAGGTCGGCCCAGCTGCCGACGAGCATCAGCACGACGGGCAGCAAGATCGTGAACAGCGTGATGCCGAAGCTCGGCAGTTCGCGCTTGCCGCCGTCCGTACGCGAATCGACGAATTGCGACGCGAGCGGGTTGTTTTCCGGCAGCTTCACGAACTTCGAGATCATCAGCGCGAACAGCGGGCCCGCGATGATCGCGGTCGGCACGCCGACGACCAGGCCGAAGGCGATCGTCTTGCCGATATCGGCGCCGTATTGCTGGACGGCCAGCAGCGCGGCCGGGTGCGGCGGGATCAGCCCGTGCACGACCGACAGGCCGGCCACCATCGGCAGGCCGACGACGAGCAGCGACTTGCCGGTGCGCTTCGCGACGTTGAACGCGATCGGGATCAGCAGCACGAAGCCGACTTCGAAGAACACCGGCAGGCCGACGATGATCGCGACGAACATCATCGCCCAGTGGATGTTCTTTTCACCGAACCAGTCGATCAGCGTGGTCGCGATCCGTTCGGCGCCGCCCGATTCGGCCATCATCTTGCCGAGCATCGTGCCGAGGCCGACGACGATCGCGATGTGGCCGAGCGTTCCGCCGGTGCCCGTTTCGAACGACTTGACGATCTTGTCCATCGGCATGCCGACGACGAGACCGAGGCCGAGCGAGACGATGATCAGCACCAGGAACGGGTAGATCTTGTAGCGCGCGATCATCAGGATCAGCGCGGCAATCGCGATCAGCGTGAATACGAGCAGCATGCTGCCTTGGACGGCCCCCATGTGGCACTCCTCCTAGAATTGTTCGAACCGGGCGAGTCGTTGCGAGTATGCCCGGCTATGCGGGTCTCCGAAACACGGGGGTACCCCCCGTCAGGACGCTGAATTTTACTTATCTTTGCGATCCGCGGATAGAACCGGTTCCATCAGCAAAAACCCTCGGTAAAACAAGCACTAACGCTTGCTTTCCGAGGGCTGAACCGTCATCTGGTACAAGTCTTAACGGGGCAGCTGGCTCGCTGCTTGCGCGAGGCGCGTGACTTCGGCCCAGTCCTGCGCGGCGAGCGCGGCCTTCGGCGTGAGCCACGAGCCGCCGACGCACACGACGTTCGGCAGTTTCAGGAAGTTCGGCGCGGTGTCCACCGTGATGCCGCCGGTCGGGCAGAACTTCAGCGCCGGGAACGGGCCATGGAACGCCTGCAGCATCGGCACGCCGCCCGCCTGCTGCGCGGGGAAGAACTTCACGATGTCGTAGCCGAATTCGAGCGCCTGGATGATGTCGCTCGGCGTCATCACGCCTGGCAGCAGCGGCAGGCCGGCGTCGAGCGACGCGAGGTGCAGCTCCTTCGTCAGGCCCGGCGACACGCCGAACTTCGCGCCCGCACGCTTGGCCTGCGCGCAGTGCTCGGGCTTCGTGATCGTGCCGACGCCGACGACGATGTCGTCCGCGAGCTGGCTCGCGCGCTGGATCGCTTCCAGCCCGGCCGGCGTGCGCAGCGTGATCTCGAGCACCTTCACGCCGCCCGCGTGCAATGCACGCGACACGTTTTCGCCCTGCTCGACCGAGTCGAATGCGAGCACCGGAATGACCGGGCCCAGCTTCACGATTTCAGCAATCGTCTTCATTGAATTGGCTCCTTGAAATTCATGCGGTGACGTGGGCGGCCGTTTCGCCGACCAGCGTCCCGAAAACCGATGCGCCCTGCTCGGCCGGCGCCGCGGCCGCGCGGAACACGCCGAACAGTTCGCGCCCGAAACCGACTTCGTTCTCGGCCTGGTGCCGCGGCTGCGCGACCGGGCGCGCGTGCCACTCGGCGTCGTCGACCTCGATGTCGAGCACGCCGGCTTCGGCGTCGATCACGAGCATGTCGCCCGTCTTCACCTTCCCGATCGGGCCGGCCAGCAGCGCCTCCGGCGACACGTGGATCACGGCCGGTACCTTGCCCGATGCGCCCGACATGCGGCCGTCGGTCACCAGCGCGACGTGGAAGCCCTGATCCTGCAGCACGCCGAGCAGCGGCGTCAAACGGTGCAGCTCGGGCATGCCGTTGGCGCGCGCGCCCTGGAAGCGCACCACCGCGACGAAATCGCGCTTCAGCTCGCCGCGATCGAACGCTTCCTGCACGGCTTCCTGCGAGTCGAACACGATCGCGGGCGCCGTCACCTTGCGGTGCTCGGGCGCGACCGCCGAGATCTTGATCACGCCGCGGCCGAGCCGGCCCTGCATCAGGCGCAGGCCGCCGTCCGGCTGGAACGGCTCGCGAATGCCGCGCAGCACCTTCGTGTCGTGGCTCTCGGCCGCGCCGTCGACCCACGTCAGCTTGCCGTCGATCAGCTTCGGCTCCTTCGTGTAGTGCGCAAGCCCCTTGCCTGCGACCGTCGTCACGTCCTCGTGCAGCAGCCCGCCTTCGAGCAGGTTGCGTACCAGGAACGCGACACCGCCCGCCGCGTGGAAATGGTTCACGTCGGCCTTGCCGTTCGGGTAGATCTTCGCGAGCAGCGGCACGACGGCCGACAGCTCGTCGAAGTCGTTCCAGTCGATCAGGATGCCGGCCGCGCGCGCGATCGCGACCAAGTGCAGCGTGTGGTTGGTCGAGCCGCCCGTCGCGAGCAGCGCGACGATGCCGTTGACGATCGCCTTTTCGTCGATCACATGGCCGATCGGCGTGTAGTGACCGCGCTCGACGGTCAGGTCGAGCACGCGGCGCGCGGCCTCGGCCGTCAGCGCGGTGCGCAGCGGCGTGTGCGGGTGAACGAAAGCGGAGCCCGGCAGGTGCAGCCCCATCAGCTCCATCAGCATCTGGTTGCTGTTCGCGGTACCGTAGAACGTGCAGGTGCCGTGGCCGTGATACGCGGCCGATTCGGCTTCGAGCAGCGCGTCGCGGCCGACCTGGCCAGTCGCGAACTGCTGGCGGATCTTCGCCTTGTCGTCGTTCGACAGGCCGCTCGTCATCGGGCCGGCTGGCACGAAGATCGTCGGCAGGTGGCCAAACTGCAGCGCGCCGATCAGCAGACCCGGCACGATCTTGTCGCAGATGCCGAGACAGAGCGCCGCGTCGAACATGTTGTGCGTGAGCGCGATCGCCGTGCCCATCGCGATCGCCTCGCGCGAGAACAGCGACAGCTCCATCCCCGGGTTGCCCTGCGTGACGCCGTCGCACATCGCCGGCACGCCGCCCGCGAACTGCGCGACCCCGCCGTTCTCGCGCGCGGCCGCCTTGATGATTTCGGGGAAATCCTTGTACGGCGCGTGCGCGGACAGCATCTCGTTGTACGAGGACACGATGCCGATGTTCGGCTCGCGGATCGCCTTGATCGCGAACTTGTCGTTGCCCTCGAGGCCCGCGAAGCCGTGCGCGAGGTTCGCGCACGACAGCGCGCCGCGTGCCGGGAACTTGCCTTGCGCGCCGTCGATGCGCTGCAGATAGGCGGAACGGGTCGATTGGCTGCGGGCGATCACGCGTTCGGTGACCTTCGCCAGAGTGGGGTGCAGCGACGTCATGCTGGGCGCTCCTGTATGCCGGCCGACACCGGCGGTTGGAATCGTGGGGACGGTCGAGCTTCGTCGATCGAACGAAGGCAGTCTAGTAGAAAAACTACAAGCACGCAATGCTGATTAACGCGTTCGCAACCGCCATTCCCGCTACCAGCAAGGCTTTAATCAGTAAAAACCCTAATTCGTGTCGCTAACCTCGCATCGAAACCATCACGATTACGCTAGTATTTTCATGTAGATTTTCTACAATTCGATTGCGATACACTCGCTCATCCGAACCCGATTTCCACCTGCCGTCCCATGCTGCCTCGCATTGAAGCGATCCGCGCCGAGTTGCGCCCGTCCGAGCGCAAGCTCGCCGACTACATCCTCGCCGCGCCGCGCGAGGTGCTCGACCTCGCGATGACCGAGCTGTCGATGCGCGCCGGCGTCAGCCAGCCGACCATCGCGCGCTTCTGCCAGGCGCTCGGCTGCAGCGGCTTTCGCGAATTCAAGATCCGGCTCGCGCAGAGCGTCGCGCCGGGCGTGTCGTCGGTGTACCGCGACGTCGAGCCGAACGAACCGGCGCCCGGCATCATCGGCAAGGTGTTCGACCGCACGATCGGCGCGCTGATCGAGGTGCGCAACAGCCTGTCCGCCGGCAGCGTCGCCGACGCGATCGCGCTGCTGTCGAACGCGTCGCGCATCGAGTTCTACGGCGCCGGCGGCTCGGGCATCGCCGCGCAGGACATCCAGCACAAGTTCTTCCGGCTCGGCGTGCCGAGCGTCGCGTATTCGGACCCGCACACGTTCTCGATGTCGTCGGCGCTGCTCGGACCGCACGACGTCGTCGTCGCGATCTCGAACACCGGCCGCACGCGCGACATCGTCGACGCCGCGCGCTCCGCGCTCGCGTGCGGCGCGAAAGTCGTCGCGATCACGCAGAGCCATTCGCCGCTCGCGAAGCTCGCGACGGTCAGCCTCGCGTCGAACGTCGCCGAGGAAACGGACGTGTTCTCGCCGATGACGTCGCGGATGTCGCATCTCGCGATCGGCGACATCCTCGCGGTCGGCGTCGCGCTGTCGCGCGGGCCGGCGCTGATGGAACGCGTCGGCCGCGCGAAGGAGGCGATCACGCGGCGCCGGATCGATGATCCGGTGAAGGAGTAGCGGTTCGCGGAACGCCGCGCGTAAACGAACGACGGCGCCCCGAGGGGCGCCGTTGCGCATGATTCGACGGCGACGGTTTCGCCGGCCGCGCCGATCAGAACGGCTTGATCACCACCAGCGCGACCGCCGCGAGCATGCCGAGCACCGGCAACTCGTTGAACACGCGATACCACTTGTCGGTGCGGCGGTTCTCGCCGCGCTCGAACACCCGCAGCAGGTGCCCGCAATACGCGTGATAGACGATCAGCAGCAGCACGACCGTCACCTTCGCGTGGATCCACCCCTGCCCCTGCCCGATGCCGATCACGAGCCACAGCCACAGCCCGCAAGCGAGCGCGGGCACCGCGATCATCGTCATGAAACGGAACAGCTTGCGCGCCATCAGCAGCAGGCGCCGCACCGCGGCCGGATCGGTCTCCATGGCCAGGTTCACGTAGATGCGCGGCAGGTAGAACAGCCCCGCGAACCACGCGGCGATCAGAACGACATGGAACGTCTTGACCCAGAGCATTGCCATCGGTTGTGCGCCTCGCTGTTGACTTACTGACGGCCTTCGCCGTGCCCGAGCACCACGTACTTCAGCGACGTGAGCCCTTCCAGGCCGACCGGGCCGCGTGCGTGCAGCTTGTCGTTCGAGATGCCGATTTCCGCGCCGAGGCCGAATTCGAAGCCGTCCGCGAAGCGCGTCGACGCATTGACCATCACGCTCGCCGAATCGACTTCGCGCAGGAACCGCATCGCGCGGTCGTGATCCTCGGTGACGATCGCATCCGTGTGATGCGAGCCGTAATGGTTGATGTGCTCGATCGCGGCGTCGAGGCCGTCGACGACCTTGATCGCGAGCACCGGCGCGAGATATTCGGTATGCCAGTCTTCTTCGGTCGCGTCGACGAGCGGGCCGACGCCCGCGTCGGCGAGCACCGCGCGCGCGGCCGCGTCGACGCGCAGCTCGACCTGCTTGTCGCGATACAGCTTGCCGAGCGGCGGCAGCAGCTTCGCCGCGATGCCGCTCGCGACGAGCAGCGTCTCCATCGTGTTGCAGGTGCCGTAGCGGTGCGTCTTCGCGTTGTCGCAGACGGTCAGCGCCTTCGCGAGATCGGCGCGATCGTCGACGTACACGTGGCAGATGCCGTCGAGGTGCTTGATCATCGGCACGCGTGCCTCGTTGATCAGCCGTTCGATCAGGCTCTTGCCGCCGCGCGGCACGATCACGTCGACGTATTCGGTCATCGTGATCAGCTTGCCGACCGCCGCGCGATCGGCCGTCGCGACGACCTGCACCGCGTCCTGCGGCAGGCCGGCCGCCTCGAGCCCTTCGCCGATCAGCTTCGCGAGCGCCGCATTCGATTCGAGCGCCTCGGAGCCGCCGCGCAGGATCGTCGCGTTGCCCGACTTCAGGCACAGCGCGGCCGCGTCGATCGTCACGTTCGGGCGCGACTCGTAGATGATGCCGATCACGCCGAGCGGCACGCGCATCTGGCCGACCTGGATTCCGCTCGGGCGGAACTTGAGGTTGCCGATCTCGCCGATCGGATCGGCCAGCGACGCGACCTGGCGCAGCCCTTCGACCATCGTGTTCAGCGCCTTGTCCGACAGCGTCAGGCGGTCGACGAACGCCGCATCGAGCCCCTTTTCACGGGCACGGGCGACGTCGCGCGCATTCGCGTCCTTCAGCGCCTGCGCATCGCGTTCGATCGCGCGGGCCACGGCGTCGAGCGCCGCGTTCTTCGCGGCCGTGCTGGCGCGCGCCATCGCGCGGGAAGCGTGCCGGGCGCGACGGCCCAGGTCGGTCATGTACTGATCGATATCCATCGTGTGACTCGAGAAGCGAGCCGCGCGGGGCGGCATGAATTCGTGGGGAAGCGGGGACGGCCACCCGGGACAGCCATCCGGGGGTGACGATCTGCGGGGACAGCCGTCCGTGCAGGGCAGCGGCCGATATGCCGCGCCAGCTATCGAAGCATTGTAAGCGGGTTGCGCAGCGCGCGCTGAAGGCTCGAACGAGACTTAGCGTCGCACGCGACCCGCGGTCGGCGGTCGTTCACCGCGGGCGCCCGCGACCGTCATCGCGAGCCGGAACAGCCCGTCCCACGGGTCGGGTGGCGGTTCATCCTGCGTGCGGCGTCCCGGCGTGACGGCGGACAAGCCCTTGACCTGCCGGTCGAGCTTCGCGGCGAATGCGAGCGCCTTTTCGAGCACCGCTTCCGACACGCGATTCAGCGCGGGCGCGATCAGCCGCTCGCGCGGCCCCCACACGCGGTTCTCGCGCAGCAGCGTCGCGAGCGGCTTGCCGGCCGTCGTGCCGCGCTTGATCCGCAGCAGCGTGCGCAGCTCCTCGACGACGGCCCACATCACGAGCACGATCGCCTCGCCCTCGCCCTTCAGCCCGTCGATCATCCGCGCGAGCCGCGCGGCGTCGCCGGCGAGCATCGCTTCGTTCAGCTTGAACACGTCGTAGCGCGCGACGTTCAGCACCGCGTCGTGCACCTGCTCGAACGACAGCGCGCCCTGCGGATACAGCAGCCCGAGCTTCTGGATTTCCTGGTGCGCGGCGAGCAGGTTGCCCTCGACGCGCTCCGCGATGAACTGCAGCGCGCGGCGCCCGTCGTCGCCGGGTGCGACGCGCTGGCCCTGCATCGACAGGCGCTGGCCGATCCAGTTCGGCAGTTGCGCGCGATCGACCGGATCGATCTTCAGCGCGACGCCGCCGTTCTGCAGCGCGGTGAACCACGCGGATTTCTGCGTGGCCGCGTCGAGGCGCGGCAACGTGACGAGCATCAGCGCGTCCGGATTGGGTGTGGCCGCAAGCGTCTTCAACGCGTCGGCGCCTTCCTTGCCGGGCTTGCCCGACGGAATGCGCAGTTCGATCAGCTGACGTTCGCCGAACAGCGACATCGCCTGGGTCGCGCCGAGCAGCACGCTCCAGTCGAAGCCGCGCTCGACCGTATGCACCGAACGCTCGGTAAAGCCGGCCGCGCGCGCGGCCGCACGAATGCGGTCGCACGCTTCCTGCGCGAGCAGCGGCTCGTCGCCGTACACGGTATAGAGCCCGGCCAACCCCTTCGCGAGGTGCGGCTCCAGCGCATCAAGTCGCAATTGCATCGCTGCGTGCGCCCGCGATCAGAGGGGTGGCGGCGGCAGCGGCGCGCGCGGCGCCACGCCCGGCACCACGTCCTCCGGCGCCGGCGTCAGCGAGTGGACGATCGCGAGACGCCGCATCAGCTGGTCGACCGCGTCGTTCTGCATGTCGCCGTACAGGATGTCGGCTTCCTGCGCCTTCGCGTTCGTGTACTGGTCGCTGTACGTCATCGCGCGATTCAGCGCGATCGCGCTCGGCGGGATCAGCACGGTGCCGTCCTTGCTCGTCAGCGTGTAGTTCAGCGTGTAGAACAGCGCGTACTCCTGCGCGGAGCCGTACTTGTTGAGCGTCAGCGTGTTCTGGCCACGCGACTCCCACATGCGCAGCACGGCGTCGGCGTCGTCCGCCGACTTGACGATCTTCGTGTCGCTGCCGGCCTGGACGAGGCGCGTGAGCCGCGCCTCGACGGGCGCCGGCGCACCGGCCACGAACAGCTGCTTGAACGCGTAGTCCTGCTGGCCGCGCAACTGGAAGCCGCATGCCGACAGCGCGACCGCGCTGCCGACGAGCATCAAAAACGATCTGCGGATCACCTTCGCTCCTTCTGGGTACGTCCAACGGCCGGCGGCCGTCAGACGACGATGTTCACGAGGCGGCCCGGCACGACGACGATCTTCTTCGCCGGCTTGCCGTCGCTGAATTTCGCGAATGCCTCGTCGGCCACCGCCGCCGCTTCGATCGCGTCGCGGCTCGCGTCCTTCGCGACCTTCAGCGCGCCGCGCACCTTGCCGTTCACCTGCAGCACGAGTTCGATCTCGGCCTGCTCGAGCGCGGCCTCGTCGACCTTCGGCCACGGCGCATCGAGCAGCGGGCCGAATTCGTCCGCGTAGCCGAGCGTCTTCCACAGCTCGAACGTGACGTGCGGCACGACCGGGTACAGCACGCGCAGCAGCACGCCGTACGTCTCGCGCAGCACGGCGGGCGTCGCACCCTTCGCGCCGTCGATCGCGTTCAGCATCTTCATCGCGGCCGACACGACCGTGTTGTACTGCAGGCGCTGGTAGTCGAAATCAGCCTGCTTCAGCACGCTGTAGATCTCGCGGCGCAGCGCCTTGTCGGCATCG
>NZ_BCPP01000085.1:0-12404 GCF_016586125.1 Burkholderia sp. E168m23 | reverse complement strand
TCGGCAGCATCGTCGGCACGGTAGCCAACACCGGCACGGGTGTCGTCAACGCCGTCACCGGTGTCGCGGGCAACGGCGGCGCGCTGATCACGCCGATCACGAGCATCGTCGGCAATCTCGGCGGATCGCTGCCGGTTGGTGCCGCCACCGGCGCGATCGGCGCAGTGTCCGGCGCGGTAACCGGCGTCGCCGGCAGCGGCACGGCGGCGATCACGCCGCTCGCATCGGCGGTCACGTCATTGATCGGATCGGCCACGAGCGGCGCAGGCGGCATCGCCGGCGCCGGAACCGGCGTTCTCACGGGCGCAACCGGCGCGGCCGGCTCCCTCGCGGCGGTCACGACCGGCCTGACGGGTACGCTGGCGAACACCGTAACCAGCACGACGGGCGCGATCGCAGGCACGCTTCCGGCACTGAGTGTCGCGCTCAACGGTGGCACGGCGGCCGGTGCGGTCGGCGGCGCGACCAATGCAGTCGGCGCGCTCGTCTCCGGCGGCGCGACGATCGCCAACGCGGCGGTGCATTCGGTCGGTTCGGCTGTCGGATCGGTGGCCGGCGTGCTCCCGGCGCTGGCGGTTTCGCTGAACAGCGATTCCGCGCAAGGGGGCAGTGCCGGGGCAGGCGGCGGTCTGCTGGCGCCGGTGACGTCGCTCGTCAGCTCGCTGACCGCGCCGCTGCCGAGGAAGTAAGCGACGTGAGCACCCGGCCGCCGCAGTCAATGGGTGGCCGGGAACATTCGGGCGCGTCACGTACAAGCACGGCGGGATCACGATTCGGGATTCCCGCTTGCTCGTTTCGCTGACGCGCCGCTTTGCATTCGACTGCAGATCGCCACCGTAGCGATGACGCACGACGTCCCACGCTAGATCGACCAGAAGCGTAAGGAATGCGAAGAATCGGATTGACGCTCGCACGTCGAACCCGACGCAACGAGCGACTACCGGCGCGCGACGCGCCGTGACACTACGACCGGTCGCGATTCCGGGCGCGCGTCGCGCCGGTGATGACCGCGATGCCGAACAGGATGACGGCCACGATCTCGATGATGTGCTGAGAGACGTGCAGCGTCATCAAACCCCAGGCGACGCCGCCGATGAAGATGATCCATCCGACCAGATAGATAAGCAGGGTCATCGTTTTTCTCCTTGCAGTATTGGCCCATGATGCCGGTTGCCGGTCTTGCAAAATTTACCGGCGCGCGGCGAGCGCGATGAAGGGCGCGATCCGCGAGTGCAGGAGCATATTGCGCGCCTGCCCATGCGACGGCGGACGACATTCCCGATGGTCATAGCCTGCCGAGCGTTTCATTGCGGCGCCGCATCGTGCGCATGCAGCCCGAGCCGATCCATCAGCCGCCCGGCGTCGAACGGCGCTTGCGTTTTCGTGTCGTTGTCGAAATAGCAGTACACGTCGCGCGTCGCCGCGCGCGGCGGTGGCAGCGCCGGTGCGGCGAGACGCGCATCGTCCGGCTGCGTGCCCCGGCTCCACGCTTCGATTCTGCGCGCCCATCGTTCGAGTGCCGCATCGGCGTATTCGCCCGAATACTTCGTTTCGGTGCCGTGCAGCCGGATGTAGACGAAGCGTGCGCTCAGATCCTCGAACTGCGGCCACGCCTCGGTCGAATCCGACACGACGAGCGCGACCTTGTGGCGGCGCAGCAGTTTCACGAACGCCGGGTCCACGAAGCTGTCGTGCCGCACTTCCACCGCATGACGCAACGCTCGCTTGCGGTCGATCTGCAGATACGGTTCACGCACCCGCGCATCGTGCCGTCGGGCGAGCGCGAGCGCCGCTTCCGTGTCGGGCGGCAGCAGGCTCAGGAAGCGTTCCATGTGCGCCGGATCGAAACGCAGCGACGGTGGAAATTGCCACAGCAGCGGCCCCAGCTTGTCCTTCAGCGCGAACAGCCCCTGAGCGAAAAAATTCGCGCACGCGGTCGTGGCCGTTTCGCCGCGAAAGCGCAGCATGTGCGTCAGATAGCGCGAGCCTTTCACGCTGAACACGAACCCGGGCGGTGTGTCGGCGTACCAGCGCCGCCAACTGTCAGGCGCTTGCAAGCTGTAGTGCGTGCCGTTGATCTCGATCGTCTGCATGCGGCCCGATGCATACTGCAGCTCGCTGGCCTGTTTCAGGTCGGCCGGATAGAACGTCCCTCGCCAGCCGGGGTAGCGCCAGCCTGAAATGCCGATGTGAATCCTGCCGGATGTGCGTGTCACGTCGATGCCCGGTTGCGCCGGGTTCCTGGTGCGGTCCGTGCGACGAGCAATCTGCGTGCCTCCGCCTTCGTCGATTTGATTTTTTTAAAGACCGCGCCACGTTCGGCCGGTATGATCGCTGCGCTCGCGAACGGCGCGACCGGACGGTGCATCCCGACGCTCCACGCCTCACTGCCTTCGCCAGCACGGCAATCACGACACCACCGGACGGACCCCGGCGACCCGCGGTCCGCCGATCCGGCCGAACGGGCCAACCCAGCACGACGGAGTATCGAAACGATGTGGATGGAGACAGGGACGGGGCGGCGCGCGCGGGCGATCGCGGCAGGCGGAGCGTGGTGCGTGGCCGCCGCGGGCGCGGCGCACGCGCAGGCACCGGCGCCGGGCGCGGCGGTGGCGGTGCTGCCGGCCATCGACGTGCGAGGGCCGGTCGATGCTGCTTCGTCCGTCGGACTGGTCGGGCGGCGCACCGCCACCGGCACCAAGACCGACACGCCGGTCGACGAGATTCCGCAAACGCTCAACCTCGTGACCGCGCAACAGATCGACATGACCGGCGCGGCCGACCTGAACCAGGCGTTGCGCTACGTGCCGGGTTTCGCGACGTTCGGCGCCGACAGCCGCACCGACTGGTATGCGGCGCTGCGCGGCTTCACGCCGACGCTGTACGTCGACGGCCTGCCGGCGCCGAACACGGCCGTGATCGCGAACTGGCGCGTCGATCCGTACACGATCGACTCGATCGCGGTGCTGCGAGGGCCGACGTCGGTGCTGTACGGCGCGGGCGAGCCGGGTGCGATCGTCGATGCACATACGAAACTCGCCGACGGCGAGCGCGTGCGCGAAGCCGGCGTGCAGATCGGCAACGATGCGCGCAAGCAAGCCATGCTCGACGTCGGCGACAGGCTTGATCCGGATGGAAAGTATGCCTACCGATTCGTCGGCATCGCGCGCGACGGCAACGCGGTGACCGGCCCGAACGGCGACCGCCGCGTCGCGCTCGCGCCGTCGTTCCGGTGGCGGCCGAACGCCGACACGTCGCTGACGCTTTCCGCGACGTTCCTGCAGGACAGCGGCGACATCTCGTCGAACTTCCTGCCCGCATCGGGCACGGTGCTGCCGAACCCGAACGGCCGCCTGTCGCAGGACCTCTACATGGGCGACCCGTCGTTCAACGACTATCGCAAGAAGCAATGGTCGCTCGGTTACGCGCTGGAACACCGCGTGAATGCGATCTGGTCGTTGCACCAGGACGTGCGCTGGTCGCACCTGTCGCTCGACGATGCGACGGTGTTCGGCAACGGCCTCGCGCCCCGCAGCACGACGAACATGATGCGTTTCGCGGGGCTGTTCCAGCTCAACTACAGCCGGTTCGACATCGACAACCACGCGCAGGCGCGCTTCGGCACGGGGTCGCTCGAACACACGCTGCTGTTCGGCGTGCAGTTCGACCGGCAGACGACGACCAACAGCGTATGGCTCGCGCTCGCGCCGTCGCTCGACCTGTACCACCCCGTCTATCGGCCCGTGACGGCCGCGATCTTCTCCGGCCCGACGTCGCTCGGCCACGTCGATCAGTACACCGCGATGAACGGTGTCGGCGTGTACGCGCAGGACCAGATCCGCTGGCAGCGCTGGACGCTGACGCTCGGCGGCCGCGAGGATGTCGTGAATGCGCGCTTCGACGACCGCACCGCCGGCACGCATGCGCAGCAGGACGTCAGTGCATTCTCCGGGCGGGTCGGGCTCACCTATCGCGGCGACGCCGGATTGTCGCCTTACGTCAGCTATTCGACGTCGTTCGATCCCGTCATCGGCGTGCGGATGTTCGGCGGCGGCTTGCCGAAACCGACCCGCGGCACGCAGACGGAGGCCGGGCTGCGCTGGCAGCCGGCCGGCCGGAACCTGATGCTGAACGCGGCCGTGTATCAGATCGACCAGACCAACGTCGTGACGCCGACGCCGGTCAATCTCGACCCGACCGCCACGACGTCGGTACAGACCGGCAAGGTGCGCTCGCGCGGCATCGAGCTGAGCGCGGTCGGCAAGGTGACGCACGGGCTGTCGATCGTCGCGTCGTATGCGTATCAGGACGTCAAGAACGTGCAGGCGAACGACGTATCGCTGAATCACTGGCCAGTGTCCGTGCCGCTGCCGCGGCAGATGGCGTCGATGTGGGCCGACTGGACCTGGCATACGGGCGCGCTGGCGGGCCTCGGCGTCGGCGGTGGCGTGCGCTACCAGAGCGCGTCGGCGGGCGCGCCCGACAATTCGCTGACGGTGCCGAGCGCGACGCTTTACGACCTCGCGATCCATTACGACCTGCCGCGCTGGCGTTTCGCGGTGAACGTCGCGAACCTGTTCGACCGGCGCTATGTGAGCGGCTGCCAGTCGTACGCGGTGTGCGTGTTCGGCAACGAGCGGACCGTGCTGGCCAGCGCGAAATACAACTGGTAAGCGCCCTCGCGTTGCATCGGCCTACGCGCGGCGTTGCGGCTGCCGGGCCGCGGCGCGCGCACCCGCGTGGCCCTGGCGGCGCCATTCGGTCGGTGTGATGCCGAACCGTTCGCGAAAGGCGGTCGCGAAATTGGCCGGCGTGGAAAAGCCGATTTCCTTCGCGATGCTGGCGATGCTGAGCGAGGTGGAATCCAGCAGATCCTGCGCGATTCGCAGCCGCTCGTAGCGGAGATACTCGAACACCGTCTGGCCGAGATTGTCGCGAAACGCACGCGACAAGCGTTTTTCGTGCGTGCCGACCGCACGCGCCAGTTCTTCCACCGTCGGCGGATCGTTCAGCGTGCGCGACAAGTGGCGGATCGCCGCGCGAACGATGATGTCGTCCTCCTTGCCGCCCGCGGACGGCCCTTGCACCTGTTGCGCCGCGGCCGGCCGTTCGCGTTTCGTGCGCGAGAGCTGCACGCGAATCCGCGCGATCACTTCCGCCGGCTCGAACGGTTTCACCACATAGTCGACGCCGCCGATCTCGAGCCCTTCGAGCCGCTCGTGCAATGCGTCGGCCACGGTCAGGAAGATGACCGGGATCGCGCACGTCAGCGGATCGGCGGCGAGCAGACGGCATGCGGTGAAGCCGTCCATGCGCGGCATGCGCACGTCCATCAGGATCAGGTCGGGCATCAGTGCCTGCGCGCGCTGGCACGCTTGCGTGCCGTCGAATGCGATGCTGATCCGGCATCCCGTGCTGCGCAGGATGTCGATCAGCAACCTTAGCTGGTCGGGTTGATCGTCGACGATCAGGATATGCGCGTCGCTCAATGCGGAGATCGATGAAGACATCGTGCACCTGTTGTGAAAAGGCGGTTGACTGCGTTTCCGCGGGTGGCCTGCCCGGTGCGGAGGAAACGTCGGAAGCCGCTCTGTGGCGATGCATCCATTGCATCGCATGCTCGCATCGAATCCGTACAGGGCGGAACCGCGCGGCAGGCAATCGCTCGGCGCATCGCACGGCGTTCGTTGTTTTGATCGCCAAGCCAGTCGACACGCGAGGGATTGCCGTGCTCGCGTGGAAATGATCGCGACTGCCGGAATCGGTGCGAGCGGAATTGTAGGAGCATATTTCGAATCCGGCCAGACATGGCGGCCCTATTCGCACGATTCACCCTTCACGATTATCGAAAATGGCGGTTTGCGACAGGAGCGTGAAGCGTCGATGTGCGTCAATGCTCGTGGTTTACGCGTATATCCGGCGTAAAAGCGCCGAGTCGGCCGGTTTCGAGGTCGCTTTTTTCGGAAAGTTTTTTAATTGAATCCGCTTTGGCAAAGTATTTATCCGACCGGTAAAAGATTTTGAATAACGGCATGGGTGCGAAATCGTTTGCGAGATGAGTATATTTTACGTAAGTCGTTGAATATTTTAGATTTTACAATCTATAAAGAATGTCGGCTTTAATAATTTAATCTCGTGTCTCATAATTCGTCCGAACTTTGAATGACGGGTGGAGCAGGGCAGCGGAAGTGCCGAAAGCGGCGACGGACGTTTTCAGACCCGGGGCCTGCGCATCAATTGATGCTCGCCCAGGCACATGCTTGCTGCACGGAAATGGAACCCGGTTGCCGGGGATGAAATAAAAGAAGCGTGGTGGGTCGCGGTCGGCGCGACGACAAATCGGGGATGTTCATGACGACGGGTTGGATCTCCGGATTCAGCCGGGGGAAGACTCGTCCATAAGAATCAATACGTATTCCTAATGCAATAGCCGGATTAGCGGAACGGGACGTCGAACCGACGACATGCCCGGGGCTTTCGAACGCCCTGTCGAAACGAGCGTGCGCGATACGTGTCGTCTCGACATGGCTTGTGTCCGGGCCGTGGAATCCACTTCCGAGAGAAGTCTCAACCGTAATCGAAGTCGAAGCTGTCAATAAAAGTAAGTAGTCCGTATTCAAACCAGACGCTACACAACGGAGCAGAAGACCATGAAGAGGAAGCAGATTTCGGCGCTCGCCGCCGCGATGTTCACGGGTGCGGGTGTGCTGATCGCCGGCGCCGCCCATGCGGACAATTTCGTCGACCGCGGCAACCCCGACAACGCGCTGAACGGCCAGTGTATCGACGGCACCAACCCGCTATGCGTGGCAACGAAGAACGGCAGTTACGTGGCGGTCAGCACCGCGAACGTGACGCAGGGCACCAATGCGAAGGCCGGCACCAGCGGCATCGCGATCGGCGACCAGTCGAATGCGAGCAGCAAGGGCGGCACCAGCAGCGGCGGCGCGATCGCGATCGGCGTCGGTTCGCAGGCGCTGGCGAACTCGGCCACCGCGATCGGCACGGTGGCGGTCGCGCAGGGTAATACCGCGCTGGCAATCGGCCGTCAGTCGGCGGCGGTCGGCGATTTCTCGATGGCGCTCGGCAACGTCGCGGATGCGCACGGCACGAGTTCGATCGCGCTCGGCCACTCGGCGCTCGCCAGCGGCGACCGCTCGGTCGCGATCGGCGGCGCGAACCCGACGTCGAGCGACGGCGTATCGGCCGGCGCATCGTACGACGCGGCGACGCAGACGCGTGCCGGCGGCACGCAGTCGGTGGCGATCGGCGCCGGCGCGCAGACGAACGACAACAACCAGGTGGCGATCGGCTCGGGCAGCGTCGGCGCGAACAACGGCGGCACGCCGGTGTTCGGCGGCACGGCCGCACCGGTCGGCGGCGCGGTGTCGTTCGGCGCGCTCGGCAGCGAACGCCAGCTCAAGAACGTCGCGGCGGGCGCGGCCGATACGGATGCCGTCAACGTCCAGCAACTGAAGAACGTGAACAGTACGCTGAGCACGGGCATCGGCAACGTCGATGCACGCGTGACGTCGGTCGGCAATTCGCTGTCAACCACGATCTCGAACGTCGACCAGCGCGTGACCAGCGTCGGCAACAGCCTCAGCACGAGCATCGTCACGGCCACCAAGAACGTCGTCAAATACACCGACGACTCGCATGCGGCGATCGCGCTCGACGGCGCCGCCGGCACGACGATCGGCGGCGTGGCAGCGGGCGTGGCCGATACCGACGCGGTCAACGTCGGTCAGTTGAAGGGTAGCCTCACGCCGCTGCAAACGTCCATTTCGACGGCGGCGTCGAACATCACGAACCTGCAGAACAGCGTGACCGGCATCAACGGCTCGCTGAGCACGGCGGCCTCGAACATCGCCGGCCTGCAGGCGGCCGATACGCGCAACGTCAAGTACGACGGCGCGAGCGGCTTCGACTCGGTGACGTTCGCCGGCCCCAACGGCACGACGCTGCACAACGTCGCGGACGGCAAGGACGCGCACGACGCCGTCAACGTCGGCCAGTTGAACGGCGGCCTTGCATCGCTCAGCACGAGCGTGACGAACAACCTCAGCACGACGCTCGGCAACCTGAGCACGTCGATCACCAGCCAGATCGGCAACGCGACGAAGAATGCGGTGCAGTACGACGACGATGCGCATGGCGGCGTCACGCTCGGCGGCAAGGGCGCAACGGCGCCGGTCGGCCTGCACAACGTCGCGGATGGCGTGGCGGCGGGCGATGCCGTGAACGTCGGCCAGCTCGGCAAGGCGACCGACGCGCTCAACCAGTCGATCACGACCGTCGGCAACCAGGTGACGACGAATACCGGCAACATCGCGGCGCTCCAGCAGGACGCGCTGCAATGGAACCCGGGCCTCGGCGCGTACGATGCGAGCCACGGCGGCCACGGCCCGCAGCTGATCAGCAACGTCGCGGCCGGCAAGAGCGGCACCGACGCGGTCAACGTCGATCAATTGAACGCGGCGATTCACGACGGCACGAGCCAGCTCGACGCGCTCGCCGTGAAATACGACGATGCGAGCAAGCAGCAGGTATCGCTCGGTGCAGGCAACGGCGGCAATCCGGTGCGCGTGACCAACGTCGCGGCAGGCAACGTCGCGGCCGGCAGTACCGACGCGGTGAACGGCGCGCAACTGCGGCGCGCGACCGACGGCACCGCGGCCGCGCTCGGCGGCGGCGCGACGGCGAACCCGGACGGCTCGATCGGCGCACCGAACTACAAGATCGGCGGCAGTGCGTTCAACAACGTCGGCGACGCGCTGACGAACCTCGACGGCCGGGTCGGCAGCAACACGACGACGCTCGCGAATCACGAAACGCGCATCGACAATGCCGAAACGAATATCGCGGGCAACACGGCGGCGATCGCCGGGCTGCAACAGGATGCACTGCAATTCGACCCGACGCTCGGCGCGTTCAACGCCGCGCGCGGCAGTGCGCCGACGAAGCTGACCAACGTGGCCGACGGCAACGTCGCCGCGGGCAGCACGGATGCGGTCAACGGCGGCCAGTTGTCCGGCGTGAAGACCACGCTCGAACAGCAGATCACCAACGTGTCGAACCAGGCCGGCGAAGCGGTGAAGAACGTCGTCAAGTACGACGTCGACGCGAGCGGCAACCGGCTGAATTCGGTGTCGCTCGTCGGCGGCGACGCCACCTCGGCCGTCGTGCTGAAGAACGTCGCGGCGGGCACCAGCGATACCGACGCGGTGAACGTGAAGCAGTTGAAGGACGTGCAGTCGAACCTGAACCAGCTCGGCGCGCTCGCGGTGCAGTACGACGACAGCTCGAAGAGCACGATCACGCTCGGCGGCGCGGGCGGCACGCGCATCACCAACGTGCAGGCCGGCACGCTGAGCGCCACCAGCACCGACGCGGTGAATGGCTCGCAGCTCTATGCGACCAACCAGCAGGTGTCGAAGAACACCACCGACATTTCCAACCTGCAAGGCAGCGTGACCAACATCGCGAACGGCAAGGCCGGCCTCGTGCAGCAGCAGGACCCGAACGGCGCGATCACGGTCGGAAAGGATTCGGGCGGCACCAGCGTGAACTTCTCCGGTACGGCGGGCGACCGCGTGCTGACCGGCGTCGCGGCGGGCGTGAACGCGAACGACGCGGTCAACGTGGGCCAGTTCAACGCCGCGCTGCAGAACGTCGCGGCCAACGACAAGATCCGCGCGGCCGCGACCGATGCGAACACCACGTGGATCGCGCGCGCCGATGCGGGGGCGATCGGCTCGACGGCGACCGCAACCGGCAAGAATGCGGTGGCCGTTGGCCAGGGCTCCGTCGCCGATCGCGACAACTCGTTCTCGGTCGGCGCGAAGGGCAGCGAGCGCCAGATCACGAACGTCGCGGCCGGCACGGCGCCGACCGACGCGGTGAACGTGCAGCAGCTGAACGACAACCTCGCGACGGCGTCGACGCAGGCGAAGGGGTATACCGACCAGCGCATCGGGCAGGTGTACAACTCGTTCAACGACCTGAAGAAGGACATGTACGGCGGTGTCGCGTCGGCGATGGCGGTGGCCGGCTTGCCGCAGCCGACCGGCGCGGGGCGCTCGATGGTGTCGGCGGCGACGTCGAACTATCACGGCCAGCAAGGCTTCGCGGCCGGCTACTCGTACGTGACGGAGAGCAACCGCTGGGTCGTCAAGGCATCGGTGACGGGCAACACGCGCTCGGACTTCGGCGCAGTGGTCGGCGCGGGTTATCAGTTCTGATGCAGCTCGCGTAGCGTTGAGCGATGCGCGGGTGCCGGGCAATGCATGTCATGCCCGGCACCCGCGGTCGAGCGGTGGCCCGGGGTTCGTTTGCGAATCCCGGGCCGTCGTCGTTTGGCGCCTTCATCTGACCGGCCATCCCGCATCGACGGCACCTGTCGCGAATGCGAGTGGCGCCGTCCGCCGAGATCGCCTTCATCGCTCGACTACCGGCCCCGCAAGGGTTTCGCCCGCGTCCGGCGCAACGTTCAATGCGAGTTGTTGAATGTGAGCCCGCGCTCGTATTCTGAAGTCCTCGGGCGGCACGGCATGGGGCCTCCGCCCACCACCGCATCGGAGAGCACGACCATGACCATGACCATGACCGAAACGACACCCACGATGAAGCTCAACCACCTGAGCTTCCCCTCGGCCGATACGCTGGCGACGGCCCGATTCTTCGAGCGATACCTCGGCTTCACGATCGCGGGAAGCTGGGACAAATCCTGGATTCTCAAGCGCCCGGGCTTCGACGTCGTGATCGATCACGTCGGCGATGGCGTGCCCGCATGGCCGACCAATTTCCACGTCGGCTTCGAACTGCCGAGTCTCGATGCCGTGCACGCGTTGTTCGCGCGCTTCAAGGAAGAGGGCGTTGCAATGGAGACGGACGTGTTCAACAACGGGCGCGGCTCGCGCTTCTTTTGCCGCGCGCCGGGTGGCGTGATGTTCGAACTGAATACGCGTGCGGATGCCGCGCCGGAATATCAGGGTACCTTCGACGATTGACGCGAGGTGGCCGTTGTCGTGCCGCGTTCAGTCGCAGAGGCCGGTGCGGGCCAGCATCTCGATGACTGCGCGGGTATGCGACGGCTCGGTGATTTCCATCCATTGCAGATGCGCGTATTTCGGGTCGTCGCGCAAGCCGGCGAACTTGACGCGGTTTTTCGTGAACGTCGTGTACGACCACAGCAGCACCGAGTCGCGCGAACAGAACGCCATCCGCAGCGATTCCCGGTTGCCGTGAGAGAGCCGGGTGCGCATGAGCCCGCGGCCGATCGTGCGCCGCAGCACACGGGAAAACACCGTCCATCGGCCGAAGTTGAGCCACACGACGTGCGTGGCCCGCGACCACAGCACGTCGCACACCGCGCTGTAGTTTCCGTCGGCGACCCAGCGGTCGCCGGTCGTCGCCGCCAGCACCGCATGTTCGAACTGCGCGGGCGGCACGGCGGTCCAGCCGGGGCCCCAGTAGAGCCGATCGAGTTCGATGTATGGGCACGCTGCGGCGGTTGCCAGCGCGCTGGCGAAGGTGGATTTTCCCGATCCGCTCGTTCCGACGACGATGACGCGCATGAGTGTGACCACGGGCAAAAAGGTGAGGGCGCGTATTGTGCCCGATGCGCGTGGATGGGCTCGCATCCGTAGCGGGAAAGACGCACTGATCAATCGAGCGGCGGCACCGCACCATCCCGCAACATTTTGACGAGCCTTGCGCGTCGCTTCTCGAGATCGGCGATCTGACGGTCGATCGCTTCGAGGCGTTCGCGCTGGACGTCGGTGATCTGATCGCACGAACGCGCACCTTCGATCAGCAGCATGCAGTCCGGAAAACCGCGAATGTCGTCGAGGGTGAAACCGGTCGCGATCATGCGCTGAATCTGCTTGACCTGCGTCACAGCCTTGTCGGGAAACAGGCGATAGCCGTTGTCCGCGCGCACCGACGCGAGCAGGCCGTGCTCGTCGTAGTGCCGGATCGAGCGCACGCTCGCGCCGGTGAGCTGCGCGAGTTTGCCGATGGTCAGCAGCGGCTGGGTAGGCGGATTTTTCATGAAGGGCAGGTTAGCACGATTCGCTTGACTCTCACATCAGTGTGAGGGTTGAGACTGAGCGTCCGTTCATGCCTGGAGGAAAGAACCCATGACTACCCGAGTGCTGATCCGCTGGCTGATCGCCGTGATCTGGTGGGTGACGCCGTTCGCGTTGGCGTACGATGCGGCCGCCGCGCCGCTGACCTATACCGTGACGTCGACGGACGGCGTGAAGCTGGCCGTTCAGGAAAGCGGCGACCCGGACGGCGTGCCGGTCATCCTGATCCACGGCCTGCTCGGCAGCCGCCTGAACTGGGACGCGCAAGTCCAGAGCCCGGAACTGCGCGGCTTCCGGATCATCACGTACGAC
>NZ_BCPP01000084.1:0-12447 GCF_016586125.1 Burkholderia sp. E168m23 | reverse complement strand
CCTGCGCGGCGAAGATGCCGTCGAGCACGTCGGCGCTCGCGAACTCGGCATCGTTCATGCGCTTGAACAGCGCGTCGTCGAGCGCATCGAGACTGACCGTGACGCGCGTGAGCCCGGCGTCCTTCAGCGCTCGCGCCTTGCGTGCGAGCAGCGAGCCGTTGGTCGTCAGGGTCAGGTCGAGCGGGCGGCCGGCGTGCGTCGTCAGGCGCGCGAGGCGCTCGATCAGGAATTCGAGGTTCTTGCGCAGCAACGGCTCACCGCCTGTGATGCGGATCTTCTCGACGCCGTGCGCGACGAAGAGCCGCGCCACGCGTTCGATTTCTTCGTGCGTGAGCAGCGCGCTGTGCGGCAGGAACGGGTAGTCCTTGTCGAATACCGCGCGCGGCATGCAGTACACGCAACGGAAGTTGCAGCGGTCCGTCACCGAAATGCGCAGGTCGCGCAGCGGCCTGGCGAACGTGTCGGCCAGTGTGCCGTCGGGGGCATGCGCGACGCCGGAGACGTCCGGCATCCCGCTGACGTCGGCGAGAGGAATGATGCGTCGGGACATGTTGGAAGAAGTGCGAACCAGACCGCTATTTTAGCCGCAACCGGCCGGCGGGGCCGGGGGGCGGAAACCCGCAGCGCGGACGTGAAAAAGCCCGCCGGAGGCGGGCTTTTCCTGGTCGTGCGATGCGCCGTTCAGTGGTGCGTCGTTTCGACCTGCTGCATCGGGGCCGTATCGGCCGGCGGCAGCACCTTGCGTTCGCGCGGCACGCGGGCCGGGCGCGGGAGCCGCGACGCGGCTTCCTGCGCGGCCGCGAACTTGTCGGCGTCCGTGTTCACCCAGACGAGACCGGCCTGCTCCAGCACGACATCCAGGCTCGCCGAAGCGGGCGCGGCTGCCGGTTGGGCGGGAGCCGGTGCCGGCGCCGGTGCGGCGACGACTTCGACCGGGGCGGGCTCGACCGGTGCCGGTTCGACTGCCACCGGCTCGACCACCACCGGAGCGGTTTCGATCGCCACGGCGGCCGGAGCAGCTTGCTCGGCCGGCGCGGCTTGCGGCGCCTCGACAGCGGCCGGCGCGGTTGCCGGCACTTCGAACGCGTCGGTCGGCGACACCGCGACCGGAGCCGGGCCCGCTTCCGCGATCACCGGTGCGACCGGTGCCAGTTCTGCTGCCTGGACGGCGACGGCGGGCTCGACCGGGGCGGCCGGAGCCGTCTCGACGCGTGCCGGTGCCGGCTGCGCTTCGACAGCGGCCGGTGCGGCATGCTGCTCGACGACGGCTTCGACGGCGACCGCGCTGGCCACGGCCGCGACGACTGCCGGTGCGGCCGTATGGGCCGGTTCGGCTGCGACCGGTGCGGCCGGCGTCACGGCTTGCGCCGCGACTTCACCTTCGACTTCGATGCCTTGCTCGGCCTGGTCGACTGCGCCGTCTTCCTCGCGCTCGCGACGACCGCCGCGGCGGCCGCGACGGCGACGGCGACGTTCTTCGCCGTCACGTGCGCCGGCTTCCGCATCGGCAGCCAGTTCCGCGCCGGGCAGGGCTTCTGCAGCAGCCTTGTCGGTTTCCGGTTCCGGATGGTTTTCACCGCGGGTGACGGTCTCGAGCGTGGCTGCATGCTGGGTCGGCTTGCGGCGTTCGCCGCGCTCGCGACGCTCGCCGCGTTCCTGGCGCTCGCCACGGCCGGCTGCGTCGCCGCCTTCCGGCTGTTCGGCACGCTCGCGCGGCTCACGGCCTTCACGCGGCTCGCGACCTTCGCGCGGACCACGGCCCTCGCGACCTTCGCGACCCTCACGGTTCTCGCGACCTTCGCGGCCCTCGCGGCCCTCGCGACCTTCACGCAGCTCACGGCCCTCGCGCGGCTCACGGCCTTCACGCGGTTCGCGCACTTCCTTGCCTTCGCGTTCCTGGCGTTGCGGCTGACCACGGCCTGCTGCTGCCTGGTCGCGGCCGCCTTGCGCCTGCTGGGCGCCGCCGCGACGGTTGCGGTTGCGATCGCCGCCGCGTTGCTCGGTCTTTTCGGTGCGTTCGCGAGCCGGACGGGCTGCCTGCTCCTTCGCCGGTGCCGGAGCAACCGGTGCGGGCGCCGGTGCCGGCGACACGCCGAACAGGCCCTTCAGCCAGCCGATGAAACCGCCGCTTGCCGCTGCGACGGGCGCAGGGGCGGGGGCGGCAACGGGCTCGACCGGACGCTGCGGCGCCGCGCTCGGTGCCGGACGCTCGGGCGTGATGCCCTTGACCGCGGCTTCCTGCTTCGGCTTCACTTCGGCGGCACGCTTGCTGTAGCCGGTTTCCGACTCGAGTTCGCGGGCTGCTTCCTCGGCCATCTTCCAGGACGCGCGCGGATCGTCGAGGCGCGCGTCGTCGTGACGCAGGCGCTCGAGCTTGTAGTGCGGCGTGTCGAGGTGCTTGTTCGGGATCAGCACGATGCCGACCTTGAAGCGCGACTCGATCTTGTTGATTTCCTGACGCTTTTCGTTCAGCAGGAAGGCGGTCACCTCGACCGGCACCTGGCAGTGGATCGCCGCGGTGTTTTCCTTCATCGCTTCTTCCTGAATGATCCGCAGGACCTGCAGCGCGGACGATTCGGTATCGCGGATGTGGCCGGTGCCGTTGCAGCGCGGGCACGTCACGTGGCTGCCTTCCGACAGCGCCGGACGCAGGCGCTGGCGCGACAGCTCCATCAGGCCGAAGCGGGAGATCTTGCCCATCTGCACGCGCGCACGGTCGTGCTTGAGCGCGTCCTTCAGGCGTTGCTCGACTTCACGCTGGCTCTTCGCCGATTCCATGTCGATGAAATCGATCACGATCAGGCCGCCGAGGTCGCGCAGGCGCAACTGGCGGGCGACTTCGTCCGCCGCTTCGAGGTTCGTGCGGGTGGCCGTTTCCTCGATGTCCGCGCCCTTGGTCGCGCGTGCCGAGTTCACGTCGATCGCGACGAGCGCTTCGGTGTGGTCGATCACGATCGCGCCGCCGGACGGCAGCGGGACCGTACGCGAGTACGCGGTTTCGATCTGGTGCTCGATCTGGAAGCGGGAGAACAGCGGCACGTCGTCGTGGTAGCGCTTCACCTTCGCGACGTTGTCCGGCATCACGATGTCCATGAACGCGCGGGCCTGATCGTGGATTTCGTTCGTGTCGATCAGGATTTCGCCGATATCCGGCTGGAAATAGTCCCGGATCGCGCGGATCACGAGGCTCGATTCCAGATAGATCAGCATCGGCTGGCCGGAATTGCCGCTTTGCGAGGCGGCCTCGATTGCGCGCCACAGTTGCAGCAGGTAGTTCAGGTCCCACTGCAGTTCCTCGGCGCTGCGGCCGATGCCCGCGGTACGGGCGATCATGCTCATGCCGTCCGGAATCTGCAGCTGCGCCATCGTTTCGCGCAGTTCCTGGCGCTCGTCGCCTTCGATCCGGCGCGACACGCCGCCGCCGCGCGGATTGTTCGGCATCAGCACGAGGTAGCGGCCGGCGAGCGAGATGAAGGTGGTGAGGGCGGCGCCCTTGTTGCCACGCTCTTCCTTCTCGACCTGGACGATCAGCTCCTGGCCTTCGCGCAGGGCATCCTGGATGCGCGCGGAGCGCATGTCGATGCCTTCCTTGAAGTACTGGCGGGCGACTTCCTTGAACGGCAGGAAGCCGTGGCGGTCTTCGCCGTAGTTGACGAAGCACGCTTCGAGCGACGGCTCGATACGGGTGATGACCCCTTTGTAGATATTGCCTTTGCGCTGTTCGCGCCCGGCGGTTTCGATGTCGATGTCGATGAGCTTTTGCCCATCGACGATGGCGACGCGCAGCTCCTCCTGCTGCGTCGCATTGAACAGCATGCGTTTCATGAACGACTCCAGGCGGCTCCGCTGCCGGCGCCTCGCGGTTGTCAGGCGCGAGGGCGGGAACGACGGCAGGCCGCACCTTGTTGTGTTGTCACGAGCACGCTGGAGCGGGAAAGCTGGCGGGGAGAATTGCCTGAAGAGGCGCTTGGGCCCGAAAGACGGGGCCGGCGGCCATAGGGCACCTGCGAATACGGCTTCAAAGCACGGCGTTCACACACCGCACGCTGCAAAAGCGCGCTAAGCCTGTCCGGGCATTGCCACGGGCGCGCGCAATGCGTCGCGCGCGCCGACGGGCGGCAGATGCTGCGGCTTGGGCCGCAGCGGGGAGTATCGAATCCAGCCCGACTTTCCCGCTTGGGGTGTACTTCCCTGGTTTGACGTCGCCAAGCCCCGCACGCTTCGCGGGGCCAAATCGGGCGCAACGCCGTAATTTTCGCAACCGGCAGCCTGCGGACGCACTTCGCGCCGTCGGGCTGCCGATCAAATTCTTTTCAACCAACTTTCCGTTACCGCGGCGCCTTGCCGACCGAATCCGCCTGTGGGCGCGATCCTTGCCGACGGGCGGCGCCGTGCGTGCAACTTGCTGCTTCTCTTTGATTAGGGGTGAGCAGCGGACCCCCGGCGCAAGTAAAATAGCAGTTTGCGCTTGCGCCTTGCCCGATTCAGCCGGGGCCGGCCGAACAGGCCACCCACAACGTCAGGCTGGGCAAAATTATATTCAGTATGAATGAGTTAGGCAAAATATCCCAGAATTCGGTCGCAAGCGGCCAGGTATCGATGATCGAGATCGACGAAAACTCGGCCGGTCAGCGCATCGACAATTTTCTGTTGCGCGTCTGTAAAGGCGTGCCGAAAAGCCATATTTACCGGATCCTGCGCAGCGGCGAAGTGCGGGTCAACAAGGGCCGGATCGACGCGCAGTACCGGCTCGAACTGGGCGACCTCGTTCGCGTGCCGCCGGTGCGCGTGGCGGCGGCCGACCTCGCGCGCGCCGACACGCCGGTCGTGCCGCCCGCGAATTTCGACGTGCTGTACGAGGACGATGCGATGCTCGTCATCGACAAGCCGGCCGGGGTCGCGGTCCATGGCGGCAGCGGCGTCGCGTTCGGCGTGATCGAGCAGATGCGGCAGGCGCGCCCGCGCGCGAAATTCCTCGAACTGGTGCACCGGCTCGACCGCGAGACGTCCGGGATCCTGATGCTCGCGAAGAAGCGCACGGCGCTCGTGGGCCTGCACGAGCAGATCCGCGAGAACCGGATGGACAAGCGCTACTTCGCGTGCGCGCACGGCGAATGGCAGCCCGACTGGGGCCGGCGCCGCGCGGTGAAGGCGCCGCTGTTCAAGTATTCGACCCCGGAAGGGGAGCGCCGCGTGCGCGTGCAGGACGACGGGCTGGCGTCGCATACGGTGTTCAATCTCGTCGACCGCTGGCCGGACTACGTGCTCGTCGAAGCGGAACTCAAAACGGGTCGGACCCATCAGATCCGGGTGCACCTCGCGCATCTCGGCCTGCCGATCGCCGGCGACGCCAAGTACGGCGATTTCGCATTGAACAAGGCGCTGGCGCGCGCGAATGCGCAGCCGTCGCTCAAACGGATGTTCCTGCATGCGCACCGCCTCAAGCTCGCGCACCCGCTGACCGGCGAGGCGCTGCAGTTCGATGCGCCGCTGCCGGCCGAATGCCGGCGCTTTCTCGATCAACTCAGCGCATTGCGCGATACCGCCTGAACCGCATGGCTCGACAGCAATTTGACCTGATCGTCTTCGACTGGGACGGCACGCTGATGGATTCGACTGCGCACATCGCGCACAGCATCCAGGCGGCATGCCGCGATCTCGGCCTGCCCACGCCGTCCGACGAGGCTTCCCGTTACGTAATCGGCCTCGGCCTGCGTGATGCGCTGCAGATCACGGCGCCGACCCTCGATCCGTCCGACTACGCGCGGCTGGCCGAGCGCTACCGCTATCACTATCTGCTCGACGACCAGCGCATCGAGCTGTTCGCCGGTGTGCGCGAACTGCTCGCCGAGCTGCGCGATACGGGCTACCTGCTCGCCGTCGCGACCGGCAAGGGGCGGGTCGGGCTGAACCGCGTGCTCGACCAGTCGAAGCTGACGAGCTGGTTCGACGCGACGCGCTGCGCGGACGAGACGTTCTCGAAGCCGCATCCGGCGATGCTGCACGAGTTGTCGCGGGAATTGGGGCAAGATCTGGCGCGCACCGTGATGATCGGCGACACCACGCACGACCTGCAGATGGCCGCCAGCGCCGGCGCGGCCGGCGTCGGCGTCGCGTACGGCGCGCACCCGGCCGATGCGCTGGCGGCGCTCACGCCGCGCTTCGTCGCGCCGGACGTCGGCGCGCTGGCCGCCTGGCTGCGGGAGCACGCATGAGCGCGGCGCCGGACGCCGTGCACGTGTGCGCATCGGCCGCACTGACCGACGGCGGTGCCGGCGTGCGGGTGGACGCGACACTGCGCGGCGAGCAGGCCGTCGTGTTCTTCGTGCGCTACGACGGCCGCGCCTACGGCTACCTGAACCGCTGCGCGCATGTGCCGATGGAGCTCGACTGGGCCGAAGGGCAGTTCTTCGAGTCGTCGGGCCTTTATCTGATGTGCGCGACGCACGGTGCGATCTACGCGCCGGATACCGGCAAGTGCGTCGGCGGCCCGTGTCGCGGCGGCCGCCTGCGGCCGGTCGAGGTCGACGAGCGCGACACGCCCGACGGCCGTGCGGTATTCTGGGTACCCGATGCCGATCTGCATCCCGCCACTCCCGCCACGACCGACTGACGACATCACTGCATGGCCGACCAACCGAATTCCCCGGATTCCTCTTCCCGTCCCGACAGCCGTGAACCGAGCTGGGAGCGCGCGGCGCTCGAGCGGATCGCGCTCGCGGCCGTCAAGGAGCAGCGTGCCGCGCGGCGCTGGAAGATCTTCTTCCGCTTCGCGTTTCTCGGCGTGTTCGTGCTGCTCGCGTTCGCGCTGATCGATTTCTCCAGCGATTCGAAGTTCTCGTCGAGCGGGCGGCATACGGCGCTCGTGACGATCGACGGCGAGATCGCGGCGGGCGTCAACGCGAACGCCGACGACATCAACACGGCGCTCGACGCCGCGTTCGACGACGACGGCACGGTCGGCGTGGTGCTGCGGATCAACAGCCCGGGCGGCAGCCCGGTGCAGGCCGGCATGGTCTACGACGAGATCCGGCGGTTGCGCGGCAAGTATCCGGACAAGCCGCTGTACGTCGTCGTGACCGACATGTGTGCGTCGGGCGGCTATTACATCGCGTCCGCGGCCGACAAGATCTTCGTCGACAAGGCGAGCATCGTCGGGTCGATCGGCGTGCTGATGGACGGATTCGGCTTCACCGGGCTGATGGGCAAGCTCGGGGTCGAGCGGCGCCTGCATACGTCGGGCGAAAACAAGGGCTTCTACGATCCGTTCTCGCCGGAAACGCCGAAGATGGACGCGCACGCGCAGGCGCTGCTCGACCAGGTGCATGCGCAGTTCATCAAGGCCGTGAAGGATGGCCGCGGCAAGCGGCTGCACGAGACGCCCGACATGTTCTCGGGCCTGTTCTGGACCGGCGAGAAGAGCGTCGAGCTCGGGCTCGCCGACGGCTACGGCACGACCGACACGGTCGCGCGCGACGTGCTGAAGGCGCCGGATCTGGTCGACTATACGGTGAAGGAAAGCCTGACGAATCGCGTCGCGCGCAAGTTCGGCGCGGCCGTCGGGGGCGCCGCGATGAAGGCGCTGACGGCCGGCGGCGCGTCGGTCAGCCTGCGTTGACGGCTGACGGCTGACGGCTGACGGCCGGCGACCGGCGACAATCGGCGGGCCGCGATGGCCCGCCTTTCAATTAACTGATCGCCGTTCTCGGCATCAGTTCGCGAGCAGCAGGAAGATCGCGGGGCGCTTGTGCAGATTCGGTGCAGGCGCCTTTTTCCAGTCCGCCACAGTGCGGCTCGCGATCGTCTCGGTCGCGAGGGTCAGATCGGCCGCGACGCAGATTTGCGTCGACGGCGCGCAGGTCGCGACCAGCGTGTCGAGCATTGCGTGATTCCGGTACGGCGTTTCGATGAAGATCTGCGTCTGGCGCGCCTTGCGCGACAGTTGCTCGAGTTCGCGCAGGCGTTTCGCGCGCGCGGCCGCATCGACCGGCAGATAGCCGTTGAACGCGAAGCTCTGGCCGTTCAGGCCCGACGCCATCAGCGCGAGCAGGATCGAACTCGGCCCGACGAGCGGCACGACCTTCACGCCACGCTCGTGCGCGCGGCGTACCAGCAGCGCGCCAGGATCGGCGACGGCCGGGCAGCCGGCCTCCGACACGAGGCCGGCGTCCGCGCCGGCCAGCACGGGCGCGAGCAGCCGGTCGATGGCGCCGGCCGGCGTATTGACGTTCAGCTCGCTGATCTCGATTTCCTGGATCGGGCGCGTCGTACCGATCTTCTTCAGAAACGCGCGCGTCGTTTTCGCGTTCTCGCCGATGTAGTAGCCGAGCGTACCGGCGCGCGCCTGCACGGCGGCGGGCAGCACGGCGGCGAGCATCGATTCGTCGCCTTCGCCGAGCGTGTTCGGGACGAGATAAAGCGTGCCGGCGGTCATGCGCGGTCTCCACGGGTGGTTGCAAACAGCGGGTAGTCGGCGGCGCGCAGCATCCGCGTGAGGGCGATCAGCGGCAGGCCGACGAGCGCGGTCGGGTCGTCCGAGTCGATCGCGTCGAGCAGGGCGATGCCGAGCCCTTCGGACTTCGCGCTGCCGGCCACGTCGTACGGCGTTTCCGCGCGCAGGTACGCGTCGAGCTCGGCCTCGGGCAGCGAGCGGAAGCGCACGTGCGTGACGATGTCCTCAAGCTGCGCGTCGTCGGTGCGGCTGTCGTACAGGCAGAGCGCGCTGTGGAATTCGACTTCGCGGCCCTGCATCGACACGAGTTGCGCGAGCGCGCGCTCGTGCGTGCCGGGCTTGCCGATCTGGTGGCCGTCGAAGGTCGCGACCTGGTCCGACCCGATCACGAGCACGCCGTCCGGCGCGTCGATCGTCGCGGCCACGGCGCGCGCCTTCGCGCCGGCGAGGCGCAGTGCGGTCGCGGCCGGCGTTTCGCCGGCCAGCGGGGTTTCGTCGAGGTCGGGCGACACGACGTCGAACGGTACGCCGAGGCGCTCGAGGAGCGCCCGGCGGTAACGGGAACTGGAGGCAAGAATCAGCCGCGGCGGGCGGCAAACGGTATCCGGCATGGTCGGTTGGATCGGTGAGTCGTCAGGTGGGGCGCGGCGTTGCGCGGACGCAAGCTTAAGTGATTGACCGCAAAAGGTAAAACAGGTATGCTTTCCCGCTTTTCGTCGGCAGGCATCCGTTGTGGTGGCGCCTGCCGGGTCTTCGGAAGTAAAGTACGTCATCCTCGATGAGCCGTACGCGAGCGGTGCCAAGCCGGATCCCGCAAGTCAGCCTGTAGGCAGGAGCGCACATGAACACTTCTTCTGGCAAACCTGCGGCGGCGCTCGATCCGCACGCGGTCGACCTGTTCGAGTTCGCCCGCAGCGGGCGGCAGGCAGCTGGCGCGGTACACCTCTCGCAACTGCCGCGCATGTTAAACGAAGTGCCGACGGACGCGCCAGATCGCGACACGGTCTTCACGTGGCAGGCGGAAGGGTTCACGCAGAAGGAGTTGCAGGACGACGGCGCCGACGGGCAGCAGCCGTATCTGCGCCTCGCGGTGCATGGCCATGCGTGGCTCACGTGCCAGCGCTGCATGACGCCGTACGACCAGACGTTCGACGTCGACATGACGTACCGCGTCGTCGCGACCGAAGAAGAAGCTGAAGAATTTCCGCTCGACGACGATGAAGCCGATGTGATCGTGGGCTCACGCCAGTTCGATCTCGTCGACTTGATCGAAGAGGAATTGCTGCTTTCGTTGCCGCTCGTGCCCAAGCACGAGGTTTGCCCGGCAGTTCACGAAAGCCTCGTGTCGGGTGCGAGCGGTCCCGCGGAAGAGGAGGACGAGGAGTCCGACGAAGCCGGGGACGAAGGCAAACGGCCGAATCCGTTCGCAGCGCTGCAAGCGTTGAAGAAGGACGGTGACGGCACCAAGAAACACTAAGCAGTTGTGGCGCGGGAAGGCGTAAGGGCTTTGGGCCAGGGTAGTTAAGCGCCGGATCGGGCTGTGTTAGAATCCGGAAAATTATTTAGGAGTTAGTCATGGCAGTCCAGCAAAACAAGAAGTCGCCGTCGAAGCGCGGCATGCATCGTTCGCACGATTTCCTGACGGCAGCGCCGCTGGCAGTCGAGCCGAGCACGGGTGAAGTGCACCTGCGTCACCACGTCAGCCCGAACGGCTACTATCGCGGCAAGAAAGTCGTCAAGACGAAGAACGACTAAGCGTCAAGTCACGCGTTGCGCGCTACGCTCGCCGTTCGCGTGACAACTGGTTCGCTTGACACTTTCCTGGCTCAACAAAAAGGCGGCATTCAACTGCCGCTTTTTTGTGCCTGAAATTCGTCGCATTCCATGACCGTAAAGCTCACAATCGATTGCATGGGAGGCGACCACGGCCCGTCCGTGACCGTTCCCGCGGCAGTCAAGTTCGTCCGCGCGCATCCCGATGCGCACCTGATGCTCGTCGGCATCGAAAGCGCGATTCGCGCTCAACTGAAGAAGCTGAAAGCCCTCGACGATCCCGCGTTGACCATCGTGCCCGCCACCGAAGTCGTGGCGATGGACGATCCTGTCGAAGTGGCGCTGCGCAAGAAGAAGGATTCTTCGATGCGCGTCGCGCTCAACCACGTCAAGGAGGGCGCGGCGCAGGCCTGCATCTCCGCCGGCAATACCGGCGCGCTGATGGCGGTTTCCCGTTACGTACTCAAGACGCTACCCGGCATCGAGCGGCCCGCGATCGCGTTCGCGCTGCCGAACCCGACCGGCTACACGATGATGCTGGACCTCGGCGCGAACGTCGACTGCGAGCCGCAGCACCTGCTGCAGTTCGCGGAGATGGGGCACGCGCTCGTGGCCGCGCTCGAGGGCAAGGAGCGCCCGACGATCGGCCTGCTGAACATCGGCGAAGAGGTCATCAAGGGCAACGAGACGATCAAGCGCGCAGGCGAGCTGCTGCGCGCCAGCACGCTCAATTTCCGCGGCAACGTGGAAGGCAACGACATCTACAAGGGCACCGTCGATGTCATCGTGTGCGACGGCTTCGTCGGCAACGTCGCGCTGAAGACGTCGGAAGGGCTCGCGCAGATGCTGTCGGACATCATTCGCGAGGAGTTCGGCCGTTCGCTGATGTCGAAGCTGATGGCGCTGCTCGCGCTGCCCGTGCTGATGCGTTTCAAGAAGCGCGTCGACCACCGCCAGTACAACGGCGCGGCGCTGCTGGGGCTGAAGAGCCTCGTGATCAAGAGCCACGGTTCGGCCGACGCCTACGCGTTTGAGTGGGCGATCAAACGCGGGTATGATGCCGTCAAAAACGGGGTGCTGGAGCGCCTCGCGCGCGCGATGGCGGATAATTCAGTGTCGCTCGGCGACGGCGAACACGACGCGGGCGGCGCGGGCCAGGCAAGCCCGGCCGCAGGCCATCACGCCGAACCTTCCGCTGCGCAATCCTCTAAAGCATAAATGGCCCAATCGACTCTCTATTCCCGCGTGCTCGGCACGGGCAGCTACCTGCCGCCCGACCGCGTCACGAACCAGCAGCTGACCGATCGTCTTGCGAAGGAAGGCATCGAGACGAGCGATGAATGGATCGTGGCGCGCACGGGCATCCATGCGCGCCATTTCGCCGCACCGGACGTCACGACGAGCGATCTCGCGCTCGAGGCGTCGCGTCGTGCGATCGAAGCGGCCGGTGTCGATCCGCAGTCGATCGACCTGATCATCGTCGCGACTTCGACCCCCGATTTCGTGTTCCCGAGCACCGCGTGCCTGCTGCAGAACAAGCTCGGCATCAAGAACGGCGGCGCGGCATTCGACGTGCAGGCCGTGTGTTCGGGCTTCGCATACGCGATGGCGACGGCCGACAGCTTCATCCGCAGCGGCCAGCACCGCACCGCGCTGATCGTCGGTGCGGAGACGTTCTCGCGCATTCTCGACTTCAAGGACCGCACGACCTGCGTGCTGTTCGGCGACGGCGCGGGCGCGGTGATCCTGTCCGCGTCGGAAGAGCCGGGCGTGCTCGGCAGCGCGCTGCACGCGGACGGCAGCTACTCGAACATCCTGTGCACGCCGGGCAACGTCAATCGCGGCGTGATCGACGGCAGCGCGTTCCTGCACATGGACGGGCAGGCCGTATTCAAGCTCGCGGTCAACGTGCTCGAAAAGGTCGCGATCGAGGCGCTCGCGAAGGCGAATCTCGCGCCCGAGCAAATCGACTGGCTGATTCCGCACCAGGCCAACATCCGCATCATGACCAGCACCTGCCGCAAGCTCGGCCTGCCGCAGGAGCGCATGGTCGTGACGGTCGACCAGCACGGCAACACGTCGGCCGCGTCGATCCCGCTGGCGCTCGACGCCGCGGTGCGCGACGGCCGCATCCAGCGTGGCCAGCACGTGCTGATCGAAGGCGTCGGCGGCGGCTTCACCTGGGGCGCGTCGGTCTTCCGCTTCTGATCCGCGGCGCGCAT
>NZ_BCPP01000083.1:0-12554 GCF_016586125.1 Burkholderia sp. E168m23 | reverse complement strand
CCGCGCAATCCGTCGCCGTAATAACTTCGTATAGCATACATTATACGAAGTTATACGACGGCATCGCGATCAGCCTCGGCGCGTTCGAGATCGGCCGCATCGCGCTCGCATCGTTCGTGCACGACGCGGCGATCGCACGCGCTTACGCGATGCTGATCGGCCTCGGCGGCTGCCTGCTGGCTGGCACGATCTGCGCGGTGCTGTTCAAGCCGAAGCGCACGGTGATCGAACATGCGGCGGGCAGCGCCGAGCGCGACGACGCCTTGCGGCAACTCGCCGAAGCATCGGGCGGACTCGGCGCGACGAGCGACCTGTCGGCCAGCGCGCGCGCCGAGATGGAGGAACTCGGGCTGCTCGACCTGTTCGCGTCGTACGACGCGTCGACCGGGCGCGCACGCGCGGGAGGCCGCTGATGGATGCACTGCTGCAGGCGTTGCCGGCCGCGTTCGCGATGGGGCTGCTCGGCGCGATCGTGTTCTCCGGCATCGGGCTGATCTCCGGCACCGACGAAACGACGACGATCGCGCCGCTCACGTTGCTCGTCGCGCTGCTCGGCGTGCCACCGGCCGGCGTGTTCACGTTTTTTCTCGCGGGCGCGGTGGCCAAGCACATCACGCATGCGATCCCGACCGCGCTGCTCGGCATTCCCGGCGACACGATGGCCGCGCCGCTGCTGCAACAGGCGACGCTGCTGCGCGCGCTCGGCGTGCCGCACATCGCGCTGCGCAAGATGATCTCCGGCGCGATCGTCGCCGCGTTCGTCGCGCTGCCCCTCGCGGTGCTGTTCGCGTCGTTGCTCGCGCCGTTCGGCGCGGCGATCGCGAAGGCCGCGCCGTGGGTGTTCCTCGCGGCGGCCGTCGGCATCGCATACTGCTCGGCGGGGCGTTGGGCGTCGGTGCTGCTGCTGGTGCCGTTCGTGATGCTGGTGGTCGGGCTGCAGGCGCTCACGGGTCATTACGGCGTGAAGCTGAGCGTCAGCTACTTCCTCGGGATCGCGATCGGCCCGCTGGTGGCCGACCTGTTCTCGATCCTGTCGCCGGCCGAGCGGCGGCGCATGCGCCGCGACGGGCCGTCGACGTTCGTGCTCGCGCCCGACGTGAAAAGCTGGCGCGGCTATTTCCCCAATCCGCTGAAGGTGCTCGACCGCGAGCAGGTCGCGTGGACGGTCGGCACGGCCGCCGTGTCGAGCGCGACGTTCGTGTTCAGCCCGGTCGCGATGACGGTGCTGATGGGCGAGATCGTCGGCGCGCGCGTGCGTCATGCGTATCAGCGCCTGACGACCGTGATCGCCGCCCGTAACGGCGTGACCGAGGCCACCTATATCGCCGAGGCACTGATTCCGCTGATCGCGTTCGGGCTGCCGCTGAGCCCGGTGGCGGCCGGCCCGGCCGCGCCGCTGTTCAATGCGCCGCCGCGCTTCACGGTCGACGCGGCGAGCGGGCAGATCCACAACCTCCATACGCTGATGAGCTGGCCCGAGTTCCTCGGCTACGGGCTGCTGTCGATCGTGCTGGCCGCGCTGATCGCGTATCCGCTCGCGATGCACCACGCGCACCGCGCGGCATCGTTCGTCGCGCGCAAGCTGAGCCACGAAGCGATCATCGCGACCTTCGCGGGGCTGATCGTCGTGATCGGCGTGTGGGAAGGGCAACTGCTCGGGCTCGCCGTGATCGTGACGATCGGCCTGTTCGGCGGGATGCTGTCGCGCCTGTTCGCGTTCAACACCGGCGTGCAGTTCATGGGCTATTACGTCGCGGTGCTCAGCGTGCCCGCGATCGCCAGGCTGTTCTGACTCGCCGGCGCACGGGGCCGCGAGTGCCGCGCGACCGTGCCGAAGCGTCGTTTTCCCGCGATTTTTGAATCGCAGTGTGTCGTGTTCGCACACGGATACGTTGAGATACAAAGCGTCCGGACGGTTCGGATATAAAACCGGTGAAGCGATTCACACGGCGGCGCGGTGCCATGCGCTGCCGCTGCGAATGGCGAGAACCGATTGCCCGCACGTGCCGCGGGCCCTTTCCTTAGCGATCGACAATGGAGAACGAGTCATGCCTGATACCGTGAACACCCGCCGCCGCCTGATCCTGGGCTCGACGCTGGCGAGCCTGAGCCTCGCCGACCTCGGCTTCAGCGCACTCGCGCAGGCGCAGTCGGCGCCCGATGCATCCGCGGCGAAGCGCCCGGCCGGCGTCGCGTCGCTGGGCACGATCCACCAGATCGACGCGGGCGTGCTCAACGTCGGGTATGCGGATCTCGGCCCGAAGAACGGCCCCGTCGTGTTCCTGCTGCATGGCTGGCCGTACGACATCTACAGCTACGCGGACGTCGCGCCGCTGCTCGTCGCGGCCGGCTATCGCGTGATCGTGCCGTATCTGCGCGGCTACGGCTCGACGACGTTCCGCTCGGCCGACACGGTACGCAACGGCCAGCAGGCGGTGACGGCCATCGACATCGTCGCGCTGATGGACGCGCTGAAGATCGACCGAGCGGTGTTCGGCGGCTACGACTGGGGCGCGCGCACGGCCGACGTCATCGCGGCGCTGTGGCCGCAGCGCGTGAAGGCGCTGGTGTCGGTGAGCGGCTACCTGATCGGCAGCCAGGCGGCGAACGCCAAGCCGTTGCCGCCGCAGGCCGAATTCCAGTGGTGGTATCAGTTCTATTTCACGACGGAGCGCGGCGAACTCGGCTACGCGCAGAACCGCGAGGCGTTCAACAAGCTGATCTGGCAACTCGCGTCGCCGAAGTGGCAGTTCTCCGACGAAACCTATGCGCGCTCGGCCGCATCGTTCCGGAATCCAGATCATGTGGCCGTCGTGATCCACAACTATCGCTGGCGTCTCGGGCTCGCGAAGGGCGAAGCGCAATACGACGACATCGAGCGGCGTCTCGCGGCGGCGCCTGCGATCACCGTGCCGACGATCACGATGGAAGGCGACGCGAACGGCGCGCCGCATCCGGAGCCGGCCGCGTACGCGAAGAAGTTCACCGGCAAGTATCAGCACCGGACCATCACCGGCGGCATCGGCCACAACCTGCCGCAGGAAGCGCCGCAGGCTTTCGCCGATGCGGTCCTGCAAGTGGAGCATCTGTGATGCGGGCCCGTGTAGGGCTGGGGCCGCACGGTGTGCGTCGTGCGCTCGTCGCGGGTGTGCTGCTGGCCGGCGCGTGGTCGGCGAGCGGTCCGGCCGCGTTCGCGGAACAGCCGAAACCGGCCGCGGCCGCGTCGCCGATCTACGGCGTGACGATTCCGCCCGGCTACCGGAAGTGGGAGATGGTCGCGCCGGCCGAAGAGGCCGCCCCGCTCGACGAGCTGCGCGTGGTGCTCGGCAACCCGGTCGCGATCCGCGCGCTCGAACAGGCGACGCTGCCGTTTCCGGACGGCACGATCCTCGTGAAGCTCGCGTACAAGCGCAAGCAGTCCGACGAGTTCGCGCCCGCGACGGTGCCCGGCCAGGCGACGACCGTGCAGGTGATGGTGAAGGATTCACGCCGTTACGCAGCGACGGGCGGCTGGGGATTCGGGCGCTTCGTCAACGGCGTGCCGGCCGACATCGGCCAGCATCAGACGTGCTTTGCGTGCCATCAGGCGCGGGTAAAGAACCACGACTACGTGTTCACGCGGCTCGCGCCGTGACGTGACACGGCGGTGTGAAGGCGAAGGAAAGGCGTGCCCCGCGAGGCACGCCTTTTTTCGTGGTGCGTAGCGCGAGGCGAAACGAATCCCCTCGTCAAACGGGTTTGTATCGCTCTGTATCTGCGGCCGGTCCTGAAAAACTGGCATGCAGAAAGCCCGGTTTCGGAAACATGCCGGATACGTGCGCGGGTTCTACTGTCGACATGCAGCAAACGTTCGGCGCCAGACGTTCGCACCGGATGCCTAAGTGATCGACCACCCAACTTCGTTCAAGGAGAAATCTCATGAAAGCCGCTCGAATCCTCGCCGTTGCCGTTCTCGCCGTCGCACCCGCACTGTCGTTCGCCGATACCGGCCACGGCCTCACGCGTGCCGAAGTGCGCGCCGACCTCATCCGTCTCGAGAAGGCCGGCTACAACCCGGCCGGCAGCGAAGCGCATTACCCGGACGACATCGCCGCCGCAGAGCATGCCGTCGCGGCTGCCGAGCAGGTCGCGCGTTCCGACCAGAACGGCCCGTCGAAGTCGCAAGACGACAACGTGGCCGATGCGTCGACGCCGGCCGGCCATCGCGATGCCGCGCAGCCGCGTGCCGCACGCAACGCCGCCGACGACCTGTACGCGCATTCGTGATCTCGTGTCGCGCCTGCCGCATGCAGGCGCGGCCGCTCAGACAGCACTTCACTTCAATGACACGATAAAGAAAGGAGCATGACGATGGCCGGTTTGATGAAACGCGCTCTGGTATCCGCCGCGATGATCGGCGGACTGTTCGGCGCGGTCGCGGCGCAGGCCGCGCCGAAGGAAGACCTGAAGGGCACCAACGTCGTGCTCGTGCATGGCGCGTTCGCCGACGGGTCGAGCTGGAACCGCGTGATTCCGCTGCTCGAGGCGCGTGGCCTGCACGTGGTGTCGGTGCAGAATCCGCTGAGCTCGCTCGCCGACGATGCGGCCGCGACGAAGCGCACGATCGACGAACAGAAGGGGCCGGTCGTGCTGGTCGGCCATTCGTGGGCCGGCGTCGTGATCAGCGATGCGGGCAACGACGACAAGGTGAAGTCGCTCGTATACGTCGCGGCGTTCGCGCCCGACAACGGCCAGTCGATCGCGGACGTCACGCAGGGGTTGCCGGCGCCGTCATGGGCGGGTGAGCTGCGCAAGGACGCGGGCGGTTTCGCGCGGCTGTCGGACAAGGCGATCGCGCAGGATTTCGCGCCGGATCTGCCGCCCGCGCAGCAGCGTCTCGTTGCCGCGACCCAAGGGCCGTGGTATGGCGGGTGCATCTCGGAGAAGATCACGCAGGCCGCGTGGCATGCGAAGCCGTCGACGTTCGTGGTCGCGACGCAGGACCGGATGATCGATCCGGCGCTGCAGGAAGCGATGGCGAAGCGGATCGGCGCGACGGTCACGCGCGTGAATTCCAGCCACGTCGCGATGCTGAGCCAGCCGAAGGCCGTGGCCGACGCGATCATTGCCGCCGCCGAGCGCGCGAAGCAGGATACGCAGTGAGCGAATGCGGCGCCGCGCTGTCGTGAGGCGGTGCGGCGCCGCGCGTGATCGTGATGTCTTTTCACCAGGAGAAGTCATGACCGAACTCTGGCAACTGTCGGCAACCGAGCTCGCGAAACGCGTGCGGCAGCGCGACGTATCGGCGCGCGAAGTGGCGGACGCGGTGCTCGATCGTCTCGATGCCGTGAATCCGGCGATCAACGCGGTGGTCGAACATCGTCCCGACGACGTGCGGCGGCAGGCCGACGAAGTCGATCGTGCGATCGCGCGCGGCGACGATCCGGGGCCGCTCGCGGGCGTCCCCGTCACCGTGAAGATCAACGTCGATCAGGCCGGCTTTGCGACGACCAACGGCACCCGCCTGCAGCGCGACCTGATCGCGCGTGCCGACAGCCCGGTGGTCGCGAACATCCGGAAGGCTGGCGGGGTGTTGCTCGGCCGCACCAATTCCCCGACGTTCGCACTGCGCTGGTTCACGTCGAATCGCGTGCATGGTCACACGCGCAATCCGCGCAATCCGTCGCTGACGCCGGGCGGATCGAGCGGCGGCGCGGCGGCGGCGGTGGCGGCCGGGATCGGCCCGCTCGCGGTCGGCACCGACATCGGCGGCTCGGTGCGCTACCCGGCCTATGCGTGCGGCGTGCACGGGATCCGGCCGTCGCTCGGCCGCGTGCCGGCGTTCAATGCATCGTCGCCGGAGCGGGCGATCGGCGCGCAACTGATGTCGGCGGCCGGGCCGATCGCGCGCACGATCGACGATCTCTCGCTCGCGCTGCGGGCGTTCTCCGCGCCGGACCCGCGCGATCCGTGGCACGCCGCGGTGCCGTTCGACGGGCGCGAGGTGCCGAAGCGCGCGGCGCTGTGCGTGCGTCCGCGCGGCCTGGAGGTCGTGCCCGAAGTCGAGGCTGCGTTGCGCGATGCCGCGCGTCGGCTCGTCGATGCGGGCTGGACCGTCGACGAGATCGACGATACGCCGCCGATGCGCGAGGCTGCGCTGCTGCAGGAACAGCTGTGGCTCGGCGATGGTTTCGACGCGCTGGCGAATGCCGCGGAGCAAGACGGCGATCCGGGCGCGGCTGCGGTGATCGCCGCCGTGCGCAGCAAGGTGCGCGATCTGCCGGCGGATGTGATCAGCCGTGCGCTGGTTCGACGCACGACGTTGACGCGGCAATGGCGGCTGTTTCTAGATGAATATCCGGTGCTGTTGCTGCCCGTTTCATCGGAACTGCCGTTTCCCGACGATCTCGACCGGCAAGGGCCGGAAGGGTTCGATCGCGTGTGGGAAGCGCAGCTCACGTTGCGCGCGCTACCCGCGATGGGACTGCCGGGGCTGGCGGTCACGACGTCGCTCGTGAACGGCGTGCCGGTGGGCGTGCAGGTGGTCGCGACGCATCATCGCGAGGATCTGTGTTTGCTTGCGGGGCGCGATATCGAGGCGCGTGGGGTGCCGGTTGTGCCGGTCGACCCGGTGGTATGACATCCTGAAGAACCCATGCATCGGCGAGGCTCGGTGGCTTCGCCGGCGCATTTCGGATTCCATGACGACGCGCCGAATGCCGCGCTGATCGTTCTTCCCCTTCCTTTCAAACCCCTTCGATACACGCCATCGAACGGCCCTCGTCCTCCCTTTCCAACCCACCATCAACCGCGCACCAATAGCGCGCGTCTGCTATTGCATTCCCCGCGGCGCTGATTAGGAAATGAATTTTTATTGGTTCTGCTTCCCCGGCCGCACTCGCATAGTGGCGTTGACGGCTATAGACAGCACGCAAGCTGCAACAGCCGCATTCCCGGTGTCTTTGTTCATACGAATCTGAGAATACAAGGAAGTGTCATGACGGTTGAACTGGAAGAACGAACCGCTGCGCAGCAGGCGCTCGAAGACGCGCGCGCGGCGGCCCTGGCGGCTGGCAAGCCCTACGCGGGCGGCGTTGCGCCGGAAACCGCGTGGGCGTTGTTTTCGGCGGGCGACGCCGTGCTGGTGGACGTGCGCACGGCTGAGGAACGGAAATTCGTCGGCTACGTGCCGGAGTCGCTGCACGTGCCGTGGGCGACCGGCACGAGCCTGACGCGCAACCCGCGCTTCGTGCGCGAACTGGAAGCGAAGACCGGCAAGGACGCGGTCGTGTTGCTGTTGTGCCGCAGCGGCAACCGCTCGGCGCAGGCGGCCGAGGCCGCGGCGAAGGGCGGTTTCACGCAGGTTTTCAATGTGCTCGAAGGCTTCGAGGGCGACCTCGACGAGCGGCAGCATCGCGGCGGCCAAAACGGCTGGCGCTTCCGCGGCCTGCCTTGGGCGCAGGATTGATTCACGGCGGTTACGGGGAGAAAGCAGCATGGCCGCATTCGATATCGACGACATCGTTCAATCGCTGCAGACGGTGCGTCGCGCATGGCGCGAAAAGCAGCGGCGTTCGCTCGAACCCGGCGGGCGTGATTTGCCGGCGCGCGAAGCGCTCGCGCAGATCGTCGGCGCACTGAAAGGCGTGCTGTTCCCGATGCGGCTCGGGCCGCCCGACCTGCGGCAGGAAAGCGAGAACTTCCACGTGGCCCACGCGCTCGACGCGGCGCTGAATGCGTTGCTCACGCAGGTGACGCTCGAATTGCGCTACGCGGCGCGTCACCGCAATGCCGACGGGCCGGCAGACAACCTCGACGAAGTCGCGTCGAAGGCCGTGCAGGCGTTCGCCGCGCGCTTGCCGGAGATTCGCCGGCTGCTCGACAGCGACGTGCTGGCGGCATTCCACGGCGATCCGGCGGCCGGCAGCGTCGATGAGGTGCTGCTGTGCTATCCGGGCATCCTCGCGATGATTCATCACCGGCTCGCGCACGAACTGTACGGGCTCGGCCTGCCGCTGCTCGCGCGGATCATCGCCGAGCAGGCGCATGCGGAAACGGGCATCGACATTCATCCGGGCGCGCGCATCGGCGCGGGCTTCTTCATCGACCACGGCACGGGCGTCGTGATCGGCGAGACGGCGATCATCGGCGAGCGCGTGCGCGTGTATCAGGCCGTCACGCTCGGCGCGAAGCGCTTCCCGCGCGATGCGGCCGGCCATCTGGAGAAGGGGCTCGCGCGCCATCCGATCGTCGAGGACGACGTGGTGATCTATGCGGGCGCAACGATCCTCGGCCGCGTGACGATCGGGCGCGGCGCGGTGATCGGCGGCAACGTGTGGCTCACGCAGGACGTGCCGGCCGGCGAAAACGTCACGCAGGCCGTGCTGCGCAGCGAAGCGAACGCCGCGCCGCGCACGGCGGCGCGCGTCGCCTAGGAGGCGCGATGAGCGACCTCATCCATCACTTCGGCGCCACCGTGCGCAAGCTGCGCGAAGCGCGCACGTGGTCGCAGGAGCAACTGGCCGAGCATGCCGGGCTGAACCGCTCGTACGTCGGCGAGATCGAGCGCGGCGAGGCGATCGCGTCGATCGTCACGGCCGACAAGATCGCGCGCGCGTTCGACGTGTCGATCTCGACGCTGCTGCCGGGCGCGTACGTCACCTGAGGTCGCGCCGCATCGTTTCCCCTTTCGGGGGCATGACCTGACGGCTATAGCATGTTGAGCCGGTAGGGGCGTGCTTCCGATAATCACCCAGCGTCATAAGCAATCCCGTTTTTCATCTTAAGAACCCGGAGCCACACATGTCGACCGTTGCAAGCGGCACGGCTGCGCTGAGCGATCACGCCGCCCGCCAACTAGCGAACGCTACCAAGACCGTCCCCCAGCTTTCCACGATCACGCCGCGCTGGCTGACCCATCTGCTGCAATGGGTGCCGGTCGAGGCCGGCATCTATCGCCTGAACCAGGTGAAGAACCCGGAAGCCGTGCGCGCCGCGTGCACGCAGCTCGAGGACGAAAGCGTGCTGCCGCAGACGTTCGTGCCGTACGAGGAACAGCCGCGCGAGTACTTCCTGAACGCGGTGAGCACGGTGCTCGACGTGCATACGCGGATCTCCGATCTTTACAGCAGTCCTCATGACCAGATCAAGGAACAGCTGCGCCTGACGATCGAGACGATCAAGGAGCTGCAGGAAAGCCAGCTGATCAACAACCCCGACTACGGGCTGCTCGCGAACGTGACCGACGAACAGCGGATCTTCCCGCTGACGGGCGCGCCGACGCCGGACGATCTCGACGAGCTGCTGACGAAGGTGTGGAAGGAGCCGGCGTTTTTCCTCACGCACCCGCTCGCGATCGCCGCGTTCGGCCGCGAATGCACGCGGCGCGGCGTGCCGCCGCCGACGGTCAGCCTGTTCGGCTCGCAATTCCTCACGTGGCGCGGCATTCCGCTGATTCCGTCGGACAAGGTGCCGGTCGCGGACGGCAAGACCAAGATCCTGCTGCTGCGCGTCGGCGACAAGCGTCAGGGTGTCGTCGGCCTGTATCAGCCGGGCGTCGCGGGCGAGCAGGGGCCGGGCCTGTCGGTGCGCTTCATGGGGATCAACAACCAGGCGATCGCGTCGTACCTGATCTCGCTGTATTGCTCGCTCGCGGTCCATTCGCCGGATGCGCTGGCTGTCCTCGATGACGTCGAAATCGCCAAGTTCCATGACTATCCCGACACCTACCGTTAATCCCGGCTTGGCCGGCGGCGACGCGCACGCGTTGCCGCATGCGCCGCTGCCGGCCGGCTTGCCCGACCCGGCGACGCTCGCGCGGCTCGCGTCCGAGTTCTTCGCGACGCCGCCCGGGCAGGCCACCGCGCCCGGGTTGTCGGCGGGCAGCGGCGCGGTCGGCGGCGTGCCGTCGGCCTTGCCCGCGGCGGCGCCGATTCTCGCGTCGGTGAGCAACCCGGTGCCGGGCGGTTCGCCGCTCGCGGGCCCGGGCGGGGCGGGCACCGGCGTACCGGGGCTCGCGCTGCCGCAAGGCAAGGTACCGGGCGCGAACCTCGCGCCGTCCGCGCCGACGCACGTGCTGTCGCTCGGCAACCGCGCACCCGCGCTCGCGCCGCATGCGGCCGCGCAGAACGGGTTGCCCGACAACGTCGTATCGATCGCGCCCGCGCTGGAGCCGCGCGTCGGCGGCGCGGCGCTCGGCGTGCCGCAGGTGAATGCGCCGGCGCCGGAAGGCGCGGCGAAGGCGTCGCCGTACTACTTCACCGACGGTTCGCTGCAGGGCTGGCAGGGGACGCCGCAGGACATCGTCGTGCCGTCGAACGGCCTCGCGTCGCCGGAAGCGTTCGGGTTGCCGGGCGACGACGCGCTGCGCGCGCTGCTCGCCGTGCAGCGCGACGTGCGGGTGTCGCATGCATCGGGCGCATCGGGCGCCGACGTGCCGCGTTATTTCATCGACGACTCGCACGCAGCCGAGCCGCAAGGCCAGCTGTATCGCGGCGCTCATCCGCCGTTCGACGTGAACGCGATCCGCCGGGATTTCCCGATCCTGCAGGAGCGCGTGAACGGCAAGCAGCTCGTCTGGTTCGACAACGCGGCGACGACGCACAAGCCGCAGGCCGTGATCGACCGCCTCGCGTACTTCTATGCACACGAGAACTCGAACATCCACCGCGCGGCGCACGCACTGGCCGGCCGCGCGACGGATGCGTACGAGCATGCACGGGAAACGGTGCAGCGCTTCATCGGCGCATCGTCGCCCGACGAGATCGTGTTCGTGCGCGGCACGACCGAGGCGATCAACCTGATCGCGAAGACGTGGGGCGTGCAGAACGTCGGCGAAGGCGACGAGATCGTCGTGTCGCATCTCGAGCATCACGCGAACATCGTGCCGTGGCAGCAGCTTGCCGCGCTCAAGGGCGCGAAGCTGCGCGTGATTCCGGTCGACGATTCGGGGCAGGTACTGCTCGACGAATACCGGAAGCTGCTCAACGATCGCACGAAGATCGTGTCGGTCACGCAGGTGTCGAACGCGCTCGGCACGGTCGTGCCGGTGAAGGAGATCGTCGAGCTTGCGCATCGCGCGGGCGCGAAGGTGCTGGTCGACGGTGCGCAGTCGATCTCGCACATGCGTGTCGACGTGCAGGCGCTCGATGCGGATTTCTTCGTGTTCTCCGGGCACAAGATCTACGGGCCGACCGGGATCGGCGTGGTGTACGGCAAGCGCGCGATCCTCGACGACATGCCGCCGTGGCAGGGTGGCGGCAACATGATCGCGGACGTGACGTTCGAGCGCACGGTGTTCCAGCCGCCGCCGAACCGTTTCGAAGCCGGCACCGGCAACATCGCGGATGCGGTGGGGCTCGGCGCGGCGCTCGACTACGTGAACCGTGTCGGCATCGAGAACATCGCGCGCTACGAGCACGATCTGCTCGCGTATGCGACGAGCGTGCTCGCGCCGGTGCCGGGCGTGCGGCTCGTCGGTACCGCGCGCGACAAGGCGAGCGTGCTGTCGTTCGTGCTGAAGGGCTATGAAACCGAGGAAGTCGGGCAGGCGCTGAACGAAGAGGGCATCGCGGTGCGCTCGGGGCATCACTGCGCGCAGCCGATCTTGCGGCGGTTCGGGCTCGAAGCCACGGTGCGGCCGTCGCTCGCGTTCTACAACACGTGCGATGAAGTCGATGCGCTGGTGAGTGTCGTCAGGAGACTGGCGGCGCGGCGCTGACGTTGTCGTTGTGCTGATTTGATGTTGCCCGCTTGCGGCGGCCTTTGCGGGCCGCCGCAAGCGTTTTGACGTTACGCGCTCAGAAACGCACGACCGGCTTCTGCTCGACACTGAACCCGTCACGCAGCACGCACGCCGAATCGGCGAAGTAGCGGCGGATCTCCGACAGCAGATCGGTGTTGCCGCGTCGGCAGAACACGACCCCCGATCCCTCCTCCGTCAACAGCTCGTCGATCAGCGATTCGGGTTGCCCGATATCGGCGAGATGGACATTCTGCACGCCGTGTGCGAGCGCATCGAGCGCGTCCCGTACGCACGGCGCCGCGTCGGCGGCCGGATGCTCGGCGAGCCATTGCTCCAGCTCCGTGATGCCGTACAGCCCGGCGAGCTCGCCAAGTTCGTGCAGCAACCCTTTGTCGACCATCATCACCAACGAGACGGCGCACGTGCGTTGCGCGAGCAGGCTGCCGAGCCGTTCAGGGCGCAGCAGGCAGTCGCGACCCGCGTCGTCCGGTGCGACCGGCATCACGACGGGCACCAGTCCGTTGTCGAGCAACGCGTTCAACGCGGTGACGTCGAACCGCGCGACCATGCTCGTGTTCGCGCTGTCGGGTACGGCGCTGGCGACGAGCAGGCCGCCGTCGTGACCGTCGATGCCGATTGCCCGCGCGCCGTGGCTGCCGATCAGGCGCGCGAGTTCATGGTTGATGCCGGTCATGGCGGCGTGCACGGTGTGCATCGATTGCGTACCGGACGTGGACGGCGCGCTCTGGACGACGATCGGACGGATGCCGGTGAGCGCGAGCAGCGCGACATCCTGCGCGAAGGCCGAGCGCGTGTGGACGTCGCTGGCGGC
>NZ_BCPP01000082.1:0-12557 GCF_016586125.1 Burkholderia sp. E168m23 | reverse complement strand
GGCAGATCTCGTTGCCGAGATCCACGTCGAAGCCGACCACCTTGCCGTCGGCGCCTTTCGATTCGAAAGGCGGGTAGCTTGCGTCGACGCCGAACCGCACGGTCGACCAGTCCTTCGCGTATGCACTGCCGGCCGATACGGCGAGCAGGGCCACGGTCACAGCCGCAAGAATCTTTTTCACTCGGTGACTCCTCGTTTTGTTCGATGGGTGCGCGGTTGTGCCGCGCCGTAAGCCTTCGGCCCGTCGCGGCTTCGCGTCGGACAGTCCGTTTCGCCCGCCCGATGGGGGCGCGCGACGTGCGGAAGATTATCAAGACAAAATACCGGCAGGGCGCCTAGGACAAGCCCCGATACCGGGCCCGGCGGCGGCGCGTCGGATGCGCCGCCGTTTCACACACAGGAACGATTCAGCCGAGCGTTTCGTTGACCGCGCGCTGCAGGCACGTGACGAAGTGCGACACGGCGGGCGTGGGCAGCAGGTCGCGCCGCGCGATGATCGACAGGTCGAAGCGCGGCATGCTTTCGTCGAGTTCGGCCGTGCGAATGCCGAGCGGCGCGACCATCGCGGCGAGCGGGCGCGTGAAGCAGCCGATCACGTCCGAGCGCGCGACGAGCCCGAGCGTCACCGCGAACGACATCGGCGAGCGCAGCAGACGTTTCGGCAGCGGCAGCCCGTGCGCCTCGAACATCCCGACCATCACGCTGTGCGGGAACTGCTCGGCGCCGACGGTGACGATCCACTCGGCGTCGAGCAATTCCTCTAACCGGCGCGCCTGCGCGAGCGGATGACCGTCGCGCATCACGATCGTGAATTCGGTCGACAGCAGCGGCAATTGCGTGAAATCGCGGTCGAGCGCGGGCACATGGTGCATCGCAGCGATGTCGAGCGTGCCGTTGCGCAGTTGCGCGAGCGCGTCCGGCACCGTCATTTCCTCGAGATGCAGGCTGACGTTCGGCATTGACTGGCGAAACGCCGTCACCGCGTGCGGCAACGCGGTCAGCGCGATCGACGGCATCGTGCCGACCGCGACGCGGCCCGACATCTCGCCTTTCACCTGCTCGACGGCCTCGACCGTGCGGCGGACGTCGCCGAGCAACTGCTCGGCGCGCGGCAGCAGCGCCGCGCCGCAGGCGGTCAGCTCGACGCCGCGCACGCTGCGCACGAGCAGTTCCGCGTTGAGCGCCGTTTCGAGCTCGCGGATCGTGTGCGTGATTGCCGGCTGCGTGACGCCGAGCTCCCGCGCGGCGGCGCGCAGGCTCTTCAGGTGCGCGGCGGAGACGAATGCCTGGAGCTGCGCGATGTTCAGGGGATTGCGGATGCGGGTCATCGGTCGGGTCCGGTTGGTGCGAGCGGGAGCGGTGGGTTCGGGGGCCGAGCCCGCTGAAGGTCACGCATCGGCGCGCGCGCGGAATGCCTGCCGATAGCGCTGCGGCGACGTGCCGACGATACGCGCGAAGCGTTCGCGAAACGCGGTGACCGAACCGAACCCGGCTTCCGTCGCCACGTGTTCGATCGACAGCTCGGTCACCTCCAGCAACTGCTGCGCATGCCGCACACGCGCGGTCTGCAGCCATTGCCCGGGCGACGTGCCCGTCTGCTCCTGGAAGCGCCGCGTCAGCGTGCGCACGCTCGTCGACGCCTTGCGCGCGATCGCGTCGAGCGTCAGCGGCTGGCGCAGGTTCGCGTGCAGCCAGTCCATCAGGTCGTGCAGCCCGTCGCCGCCGGCCGGCCATTCGGGCGCGATGAACTGCGCCTGCCCGCCTTCGCGCACGCGCGGCGCCACCGCGCTGCGGGCGGCGTCGACGGCGACCGCCGCGCCATAGTCGGCCTGGATCATGTGCAGGCACAGATCGAGGCCGGCCGCCGCGCCGGCCGAGGTCAGGATCTGGCCGTTGTCGACGAACAGCACGTTCGGATCGACGTCGACGTTCGGGTAGCGGCGCGCGAGTTCGGCGGCCGCGAGCCAGTGCGTCGTCGCGCGCAGGCCGTCGAGCAGCCCGGCTTCCGCGAGCACGAACGCGCCGCTGCAGATCGATGCGATCCGGCATCCGCGCGCGGCCGCCGCGCGCAGCGCGTCGAGCACGCGGCGCGACGTGGGCGCGAGCGGCACCGACGTGCCGGGGACCATGATCGTGTCGGCGTCGGCCAGCGCATCGAGGCGAAACGGCGGGCGCAGCTCGAACAGCTCGCCGCCGACGCGCGGCTGTTCGCTGCACACGCGCACGCGGTACGCCTGCTCGACATTCGGCGCCCGCACGCGCGCGAACGTATCGCAGGCGACGCCCAGATCGAACGGCACGACATCGGGCAAGGCGAGAACGGCGACCGTGTGCATGGCGTTCGAGGCTGTGGCCAGAATCCGTTGAAAGATGTCATTCTAGCCAATGGCTCGACTCGGCGCCACACGCGACAATCGCGGCGGACCACCTGGAGGCCTGCCGATGAAACAAGACGATCGCAACGCGTTGCGGAACCTGCAATACCTGTCGCTGCTGGAGGCGACCACGCTCGTCGTGCTGGTGTGCGTGGCCGTGCCGCTCAAGCATCTGGCCGGCTATCCGGTGGCGGTATCGATCATGGGTCCGGTTCACGGCATCGCGTTCGCGATGTACGTGTGGGCGGTGGTCGGCACCGCGTCGAGCGGGCTATGGAGCAAGGCCGAGGTCGCGCGGCTGGTGCTGTCGGCCGTCGTGCCGTTCGCGGGGCTGGCGAGCGCCGGCTGGATCGCGCGCAGGCGGCACGCGCGATGATCTACCTGATGCTGAAGGCCGTGCATCTGGCCGCCGTCGTCACGTTCGTCGGCGGGCTGTTGTTGTCGTCCGTCGCGGTGCGTATTGCGAATCTCGCCGTGCATCGCGCGGTGCGGCGCTGGGATCGCGCGGTGACGGCGCCTGCGCTCGCGATCGTCTGGATCGCCGGCATCGCGCTCGCGCTGAGCGGCCACTGGTTCGGCGCCGCGTGGCTGTCGGTGAAGCTTGCGCTCGTCGTCGCGCTGTCGGTGCTGCACGGGGTCCTGGCCGGCACGCTGCGGCGCATGGAGCGCGACGACCTCGTCGTCGTGCCGGCGCCGTGGCTCGGGCACGCGGCCGGCGTGGTGATCGTCGTGATGGCGCTCGTCGTCGGGCTGGCCGTGATCAAGCCGTTCTGATGGCGCGAATCACGCCAGAGCGATTTCCACTGCCGCCAGCGTACGACGCCGAATCCAGCCGCTCCCCAGCCGGATCGCGAGCCAGTACGGTGTGAACAGCGCGCGCGTGCGCGCGCTCGGGCAATGGACGAAGGTTTCGGTGCGCAGGATGTGCGCGCCCGACGCGAGCCCGACCACCTCGAACCGCAGCACCAGCTTCGCATCACGCGGGTCGTCGTGCCGGACGAAGGCGTCGGCATCCGCGAGGGGGCGCACGTCGGGCGTCGGGCGCCAGAAGCGGCCGACGAGGCCGAGCGACAGCGACGTGTCGTCACGGTGGAGCGGCGTGAAGGTGTCGAAGCCGAAGCGCGCGCGTTGGGGGCGGGCCGGCGCGTGGCGTAGCGCGCCGGCGATGGCCGCCGGGAATTCACGCACCGTCAGCAGCGTGTCGATGACGGGATCGGCGCGCATGTCGAGCGACGCGACGACGTCGATGATGCGCGCGGGCGGCGCGCCGATCGGCTGCGATTCGTGCACTTCGTGGAAGCCGAACGACGGAATGAACGGCGGCTTGCGCGCCGAGGCCCGGGTGCTCGATTCGGAGACGATGCCGAGTGTGTTCATCGCGACTCCTGAAGGCAAAACGCGATCGTAGCACCGGGCGCGAACGGGTGTCGCGCCGTTTGCGCGCAGCGCGTCGCACCCGCAAAAAAAGCCTGGAAACTCGCGTTCCCAGGCTGGAGACCATCAACGAGGATGGTGGAGGAGACGATACCGTCCCGATGCGCGCCGTCCTTCTGCCGGCGACGTCGCGCAGGTCTCGCGCTCAGATGGCCCAGCCGCCGAGATAGAACGTGACGAGCACGGCCGCGATGAGCACGGTGCCGACGTTGAGCTTGCGGAATTCGCCGCTGGCGACGCGGCCGATCACGAGCGTCGAGAAGCCGAGCATGATGCCCGTCACGATGTTCGCGGTCAGCACGATGAACACCGCGCACACGAGGCCCGACATCGCGTCGACCATGTCGTCCATGTGCAGCTTGCTCACGCTGCCGAGCATCAGCAGGCCGACGTACATCAGCGCCGGTGCGGTGGCGTACGACGGCACGAGGCCCGCGAGCGGCGAGAAGAACATCACGACGAGAAACAGCAGGCCGACCACGGCCGCCGCGAGGCCCGTCTTCGCGCCGGCGGCCACGCCGACGCTCGACTCGATGTAGGCCGCCGCCGGCGCGCCGCCGAGGAAGCCGGAGAAGATCGAGCTGATCGAATCGGCGGTCAGCGCACGGCCGCCGTTGATGATGCGGCCGTTCCCCTCGAGCTGGCCGGCTTGGCCCGCAACCGCGCGGATCGTGCCGGTCGCGTCGAATACGGCGGTCATCACCAGCGCGAGCACGCTCGGCAGCACGGCCATCGACAGCGCGCCCTTGATGTCCATCGCGCCGATCAGCGACGCGTGGCCCGGTGCGCTGAGCGACGGCAGCGCGAAGATGCCGCGGTACTTCACGCCCGGATCGAAGATCAGGCCGAACACCGAGATCGCGATCACGACGAGCAGGATGCCGCCCGGCACGCGACGCTTTTCGAGGCCGAAGATCGCGGCGAGGCCGACGACCGACATGATGACCGGGAACGCGGTGATCTGGCCGAGCGAGACCGGCAGGCCGGCGCCCGGGTTCTTGATCACGAGGCCCACGTCGTTCGACGCGATCAGCAGCAGGAACAGGCCGATGCCGATCCCGGTGCCGTGCGCGACGCCCGCGGGCAGGTTGCGCAAGATCCACGAACGCACGCCGGTGACCGAGATGCCGGTGAACACGAGCCCCATCAGGAACACCGCGCCGAGCGCGACCGTCGGAGGCAGCCCCTTGCCGAGCACGAGCCCGAACGCGGTGAACGCGGTCAGCGAGATCGCGCAGCCGATCGCGATCGGCAGCTTCGCCCACAGGCCCATCAGCAGCGAGCCGAACGCGGTGGTGAGGCACACCGCGACGAACACCGCGCTCGTGTCGAAGCCGGCCTTGCCGAACATGCCGGGCACGACGAACACGGAATAGACCATCGCGAGGAAGGTGGTCACGCCGGCAATGATCTCGCGGCGCTGCGTGCTGCCGCGCGACGAAATGCCGAAGTACCGGTCGATGGCGCCGTTGGCGCCCAGGCCGGGTTCTTCCGCGCCGACGCCGACTGTCGGCTGCACCGGGGTATCACTCATGAGCTTGCTCCTTTATCAGCATGCTGAAACGGCTCGTCGCGAACCGTCGTCAGGGTGTCTCGTATCTGGTTGGATTGATCGGCAACGTCGTGGGGACGCATGACGCGTGGTGTGTGTCGTTACGGGCGAGTCGAAACGATCGCGAGGGTGTCGCGTCGTGCGACGCGTTGCGGTGTCGACCCCGTCACGTGTGCTTTGCCGTAGCGAAGGTTAGGCGAGCCGCCCATCACGTCCCATCGGGGGAAGAGCATGCAGCGCATGTCGCAGCGCTTATATCGGCGTGCGACGGGGCTCCGTCGCGCCGGCCCGCGTGTATACGCCTAGTTCGAATCCGTTAAGGCGACTATTTGAATGCAGGGTCGGCGGGCAGCGCGCAAGCGGGCGAGGCACTGGATTTTACGAATTGCTTTCAGAATGAGGCCGGAAGCCGGCGCGAACCGGGGCGGGTGACGGGATTCGCCGCCGCGCAGAACCTGCATCCGGACGATACGACTGGCGCGCGTGCGCGGTTTCCGTGTCGGCGCGGGCCTCAATCGTGCGCGAGATGCGCGAGATACGCGCAGAACATGTCGGCCATCGCGGCCGAATAGGCGTCGATTTCCGCCGGCGTGCGCGCCGTTTCGGAGAACGCCTTGCCGCCCGTGGTGAGCGTCGTCAGGATCAGCTCGCACGCGAGCGCATGCGTGGCGTCGGACACGTCGGGCAGCGCTTCGCGCATGAACGCGCTGAACGCCCGGTTGCCCTCGGCCTTCACGTCCTGCGCCTCGGGGGCGTCGCGATAGAGCGGGGCGGCATCGTCGAGGGCGATCCGCATCGGCGCCTCGTCGCATTCCGAACGGATGAACGCGTGGACGGCGGTGCGCAGCCGCTCGGGCGGCGTCTTCCGCGTGTCTTGCAGTATCCCGCACAGCATGTCGTGCGTCTGCCGCCACTCGTCGTGCTGGAGCCGGAACAGTACGGACGCCTTGTTCGGGAAGTACTGGTACAGCGAGCCGACGCTCACGCCGGCCCGCTCGGCCACGCGCGCCATCGTGAAGCGCTGCGCGCCTTCACTCGCCAAAACCTGAATAGCCGCCTGCAGGACGTCCTCGACGAGGCGGGTCGAGCGCGCCTGCCGAGGCTGCTTGCGCGTGGCGATCGGGGCGTTTCGGCGGTCGGTCATGAGCGATTTGCCAATGCGAATAGTAAAACCTGAATAGTTCGTCATATTCTAGTCGGGTGCACTGACGCACTCAACTGCTACCGGAGATATCGCATGACCACCCTGATGCTCGACCCGCTGGCTTCGCTGCTGGCGCGCCTGTTCGACGAAGCCGATGCGTCGTCGCCCGCGACGAGCCCGGCCTTCGCCAACGTGTCGCGCGACGAGCAAGCGCGGCTGATGCGCAGCAAGACGGACTACGCCGATCTGTATGCGCGCCTGAAGGATTACCCGCTTCCCGTGTCGCGCGAGACGGGCATGCTGCTGTACATGCTCGCGCGCAGTGGCGGCGCGAAGGCAATCGTCGAATTCGGCACGTCGTTCGGCATTTCGACGCTGCATCTCGCGGCCGCGCTGCGCGACAACGGCGGCGGGCGGCTGATCACGAGCGAGTTCGAGCCGTCGAAGGTCGTGCGCGCACAGGCGAACCTGGCGGCGGCCGGATTGGCCGATCTCGTGGAGATTCGCGAAGGCGATGCGCTGCGTACGCTGGCTAACGATCTGCCGGATGCGGTCGATCTGCTGCTGCTCGACGGAGCGAAGGCGCTGTATCCGGAGATTCTCGCGCGGGTCGAGCCGCGGCTCAGGGCGGGCGCGTTCGTCGTGGCCGACAACGCGGAATACAGCCCCGACTATCTTGCTTACGTGCGCGCACCGGAAAACGGCTATCTGTCGGTGCCGTTCGGCGGCGACGTCGAATTGTCGATGCGGACACGCTGACCAGACGGAACGAGGGTGCCGGTGATTTCACGCTTCCCCGCATCAAATATAGGATGGCTGATTAAATCGACGCATGACGAAAGGCGACGGGATGACGCCCGTCGCTTGCGACGTCGTGCGCATCACTTCAGGAACACGTAGCGCGCGAAGTACGGAAAGCGGCCGACCGCATGCTCGGTCGTGCAGGTCGCGGCCGGCGGCGTACCGCCCGCGGTGTCGAGCCGCTGCACGAAGCGCACGCCGGCGAGCGTGCCGGTTGCGGCCGGCGTCGCCGCGAGCAGCAGTTGCGGAACGCTGGCCGTGTTTGCGCTCGGCACTTCCGCGAGCTTCTTGCCGGTAATGCGGCTGCCGTCGAGCGCTTCCCACGACGGCCCCGCACCGTGCCGCACGACGAGCGTGCCGCTTTCATCGAACAGCATCGCCTCCGGGCGCTTGAAGGCCCACGCGAGCCGGTGGTCGGCGTCGTATTCGCACGCATAGATCTGCACGCCGGTCGCGGTGGTCGCCAGCACCGGCGTGGCCGGCGCCGGCGGCGCGAGGCCGGCGGCCTCGTCGGCGTGGGCGGGCGCGGTGAAAGCCGCCAGGGAAAGGCCGGCCGCAAGGGCCAGCAGCATGTCGCGTGTCGGGGAGCGGCTTGGCATGACGGGGCGTCCTTTCAGGTCGGGTGACGGTCGTATGGCGTCGATCCCGTCAACGTTAGACGCCGATCGCACAGGCTGCAATGCAGAAATGACAATCGCGGCGATAGTCGCCGCGATTGCCGCAGGGCGGGCGCGCGATCAGCGGATGACCTGCGTCGAGCCGACGTACAGCGGCTGGCCGAGCACGAACAGGAATTCCCATGCCTTGTCGCGCACCAGCGCACGGCTGTCGATCAGCTCCAGGTTGTAGATGCCGCGCTTCGCGAGCATGTACTGGTTGACCGGGAATTCGTCCTGCGTGTGCGGATTCGGATAGACCTCCGACGCCCACGTGTCGCCGCCGAACGCGACGATCCCCTGGTCGGCCAGCCACTTCGCGGCTTCCATGCCGATGCCCGGCTCGACGTCGAGGAACTGCTTGTCGTCCTTGCCGATCAGCTCGAGCCAGCCGGTGTTGAACAGCACGACGTCGCCCTTGCGCAGCGTCAGCTCCTGCTTCTTCAGCACGGCCTGGATGTCGGTGACCGTGAATTCGGTGCCGCCCGGCACGATCGGCTTGCCGTAGTAGGCGGTCATGTCGAGCACGACGCCGCGCGTGACGATCGGCGGCACCTTCTCGACGCCGAGCTTCTTCACGCCGTCGACGGTCACGAAATCGGCCGCGCGGTTGCCGTTGTAGTACACGTTGTCGATGCCGATGTGGCCGATGCCGTTCAACTGCGTGCCGACGCCGGTCCATGCGTTGACGAGTTCGTCGTTGAACGTGAACTTGTTCGGGCCGAGGCTCTTGCCGGCCTGCTGGCCGACCTGCACGTTGTACAGCCGGAAGCTGCGATGGCGGAACGCCGGCAGGTGCTTGTCCACCGGCACGGCCAGCGGATAGGTCTTGCCGGCCTTCACGAGGCCGACCGCCTGCTTGATGACGTCGGGCGTCAGCAGGTTGGCCGCGCCGATTTCGTCATCGGCGCCATACACGGACGGATACCAGTCGGCCGCCGGGGCGGCCGGCGCGGCGTGCGCCGCCTGGGCTGCCGCGAGCGGCAAAATCGCGGCGAGCGCGAGCCGGGCGAGCGTTGCTTTCATTTCAGATTCCTGTCTATCGTTATGCCGCGGCCTGCGCGAGCGTCGGGTAGTCGGTCAGGCCGTGGGCGCCGCCGCCGAACAGGGTGTTGCGATCGTGCGGTGCGAGCGCGGCGCCGGTGCGCAGCCGCTCGGGGAGATCGGGGTTCGCGACGAACGGGCGGCCGAATGCGACGAGGTCGGCCCAGCCGGCGGCGATCGCTTCGCGGGCGCGCTCGGCGGTGTACGCGCCGGCATAGATCAGCACGCCCGGGAACGCGGCGCGCAATTGCTGCTTGAAGGCGACCGGCATCAGCGGCGCGTCGTCCCAGTCGGCTTCCGCGATGTGCAGATAGCCGACGCCGAGTTCGCCGAGCAGCTTCGCGGCGGCGAGGTAGGTGGTTTCCGGGTCGTCGTCGACGCAGCCGTTCAGCGTGGTCAGCGGGGCGAGACGGATGCCGACGCGCGACGCGTCGCCGGTCCCTTCGATCAGCGCCTGCGTGACTTCGCGCAGGAACCGCAGCCGGTTCTCCAGCGAGCCGCCGTACGCATCGGCGCGCGTGTTCGCGTTCGAGTCGATGAATTGGTTCACGAGGTAGCCGTTCGCGCCGTGCAGCTCGACGCCGTCGAAGCCGGCTTCCATCGCATGACGGGCGGCAGTGCGGTACTGGTCGACGATCTCGCGGATCTCGTCGATCGACAGCGCGCGCGGCTCGGACGCCTGCACGAAGCCGGGCGTGCTGCCGTCTTCACCGGCGATGAACACGTTCACGCCCTTCGCCTGGAGCGGCGACGACGATACGGGCTGCTGGCCGCCGAGCAGGCTCGTGTGGCTCAGCCGGCCGACGTGCCACAGCTGCGCGAAGATGCGGCCGTGCGCGGCATGCACGGCGTCCGTCACCTTGCGCCAGCCGGCGACCTGCGACGGCGTGTGGATGCCGGGCGTCCACGCGTAGCCCTTGCCGAGCGGCGCGATGTAGGTGCCTTCGCTGACGATCAGGCCCGCACTCGCGCGCTGCGCGTAGTACGCGGCCATCAGTTCGTTGGCTTCGTCGCCGGGCTGGCTCGCGCGCGAACGCGTCATCGGCGGCATCACGATGCGGTTCGGCAGCGTCAGCGCGCCGAGTCGCAGCGGTTGGAAAAGCGGGTCCTGGGTCATGATGGATTCCTGTCGGTGCCGCGGCCGGCGGGCCGCGGATGGGTCATATCGGATGAAGCCGCCGCGTGCTCAGTCCCACTTCGGCGCGAGGCCGGCCGGGTCGACTTCGCGGCCGTTGCGTTCGAGCGCGGCGATCTGCGCCATGTCTTCGTCGGTCAGGCGCAGCGTCTGCGCGAGCAGGTTGCTCGCGAGGTTCTCGCGCTTGGTCGACGACGGAATCACCGAGTAGCCGAGTTGCAGCGCCCACGCGAGCGCGACTTGCGCCGGCGTCGCGTCGTGACGCTGCGCGATCGCGCCGATCACCGGGTCGCCGAGCACCTTGCCGTACGCGAGCGTCATGTACGACGTCACGTGGATGCCTTCGGCGTTCAGGAACTCGACCAGCTTGCGGTTCTGCAGGTACGGGCTCAGTTCGATCTGGTTCGTCGCGATCGCGTCCTTGCCGACCGCCGCGATCGCTTCCTTCGTCAGTTCGATGTTGAAGTTCGAGATGCCGATCTGGCGCGTGAGGCCCTTCGCCTTCGCATCGGCCAGCGCGGTCATGAACGCGTCGATCGACACGCCGTTGCCCGGGGCCGGCCAGTGGATCAGCGTCAGGTCGACGACGTCGGTGCGCAGCTTGCGCAGGCTTTCCTCGAGGCTGGCCGCCAGTTTCTCCGGCGCGTAGTTGTCGACCCAGATCTTCGTCGTGAGGAACAGGTCTTCGCGGCGCACGCCCGATGCGGCGATCGCTTCGCCGACTTCGGCTTCGTTGCCGTAGATCTGTGCGGTGTCGATCGCGCGGTAGCCGACTTCGAGGCCATTGCGGACCGAGTCGATGACCACCTGGCCTTGCAGGCGGAAGGTACCGAGGCCGAATGCGGGAATCTTGCTCATCATGTGCTCCTGAAAGAGGGGGAACGATTGCGGGATGGACGTCATTCTGGCGCTTGAGACTGATGAAATAAACGCCTTTAGAGGTCAAAAATATTTGATTTGAAATCAAATATTGGCCGGCAATTCGCCTATTGGAAGACGCTCGCCGGCCTTATGCGGCGAGCGTCTGCGGATTCGTTTTCGGATGGAATGCGGGCAGCACGTCCGCTGCGATTTCGGCCATCGTCTCGTCGAGCGGCCGCCGGTTGCGGCGGAAATGCAGGCCGATGTGCCGCACGCCTGCGTCGCGCATCGCCGCGAGTTCCTCCGTCAGCGCGATGCGCCCCGCGCGGGCGCCGAAGCGGTGCCGCTGCAGCGGTTCGTGCGGATCTTCCGCGAGGTCGAGGTGGATGAAGCTCACGTACGGCTTGTCGCCCGCCACCGCCCGCCAGTTCGCGGCGCGCTGCAGGTGATCGGCCGGCGTGCCCGGATACGCGAGGCAGCCGTCCATGTGCTCGCCGATCCACGCGGGCGTCTGCTGCGCAAGGCCCGCGACGAGCAGCGGCACCGGCGAGCGGGCGGCGGGCAGCACTTCCAGGCCGGGCGGCAGATGCCCGCGCGCGCCGTCGCGCAGCAGCGCGATCTGGTCGCGGAAGTTCGCGCCGCGCGACGCGAAGTCGCGGCCGAACAGCGGATATTCGACCGGCCGGTCGCCGCTCGCCACGCCGAGCAGCAGGCGCCCGCCGCTCAGTTCCTGGATCGTCGCGGCCGATTTCAGCGTCAGCAGCGGCTCGCGCAGCGGCAGCACGACGGCTGCGGTGCCAAGCAGGATGTCGCGCGTGATGCCGGCGAGGTAGCCGAGATACGAGAACGTTTCGAACACCTGAGCGGCGTCGCCGAACGACGGGTCGTACACCGGCACGTCGCGCACCCAGAGCGCGCGAAAGCCGAGCGTGTCGGCCAGTTGCGCGAGCTCCGCGTGGATTTCCAGGTCGGGCTCGCCGGGGTGGCGGCCGTCATGCCGGCGTTTCGCGTTGCCGGACGGCGTCCAGTCGTTGTCGAGCGGCAGTTCGATGCCGATGCTGAAGCCGCCGGCGGCGAGCTTGTCGAGGGAGGGGGACATGATCGGGTTGCTCCGTTCAGACCGCGCGCAGGCTGCCGTCGAGCCGGTAGAAATCGAGCGACGAAGCGGTGAAGAACGAGCGCGACGTGCCGGCGGCGAAATCGTCGATGTGCACGACAGTGGCGCGATCGGCTTCCTGCCACGAGATCGCGTAGGTCTCGCCGGCGATGGGCTGCCACGTGTATTCGACTTCGCCCTTCGCGCCCGCGTACGGGCCTTCGGTGATCTCGTAGCGCATGTGGCGGCCGTCCTCGTCGTACGCGTTGAGCGCGGTGAGGCCGTCGTAACGGACTTCGAAAGTCTTGCCGGCGAACGGCGGACGTTGGGTCGATGCGTTCATGCTGGTGGCTCCTGTGAAAAGGTGACGTTCAATGGGCGAGTTCGACGGGTTCGGCCGTGCGTGCCGGCAGGCCCTGACGGCTGTCGAGACGGCCGCTCAATGCGGTGAGCGCAAAC
>NZ_BCPP01000081.1:0-12562 GCF_016586125.1 Burkholderia sp. E168m23 | reverse complement strand
AGCGTCGCGAGCATGGTCGTTGCCGAAGTGTTGACTGGCGATACGCATGTGCTGTTTCCAAATTAAACGTTAGTGTTCGACGCGCCGTGCCGCTGCTTACGCCGCCGTAGCGGCTTTCGGCCTTTCCGGTATGGGCGACTACACACCGTCATACCGATCGCACCGGATTTCCGCACTGCATCGACAATTGCGATTGCCAAACGGGGCTCTTTGATGCCGCTCACCTTCGACAGAACGGCTTCCTGGCGTCTCTTCATTGGCTCACAACGCTCGCAGGTGCGTGCCATCCATTCAATCCCGCTTAGAAAGCGCGCATCGTCGCGTCGAACAATTCCTTTGCGACGGAAATCACTTTCATGTTGGCCGAGTAAATCTGAAGGGCCTCGGAAAGATTGACGGCTTCCTCGTCCATGCTGACTCCGGACAGCGACTGCCACGCTTCTTCCGCTTGCTGGCGAACATTCACGGCGATTGCCAAACTCGACTGGTTCTGCTCACTCTGCGCACCAAGCTTCCCGACGAGTTGGACGTACGCATCGCCCAACGAGGACTCGCCGAAGCCCGGCAAATCGATCCGTCGGGAGCGCAGTTCGATCAGCTTGAGAAGATTGTCGCTGTTGCCCGGGGTCTTTGGATCGCCCGAAAAACCGAGCTCCTCGGGCTTCATCTCGTTAGCCGTCAAGTGGCCCGTTACCGGATTGAACGTGAACAACGCCTTGCCCGGCGAACCTCCCATGCCGAAGCCAGCAGTGACTTGCTCGTTGAAGCTGCCCGCAAGTTCGGCCGCCAGCGAGCGGATAGCGTCCATCTGCGGCAGCAGCGTGTCCTTTGCAAAAGACGACAAGCCGCCCAGTTCACCGCCGACCTTGGCGCCGTCCACTGAATACTGCGTGCCGGCCAGTTCCAGCTTGAGTTCGAACGTGCCGCCGGACAGCGTTTCCACTCTCATCTTTGCGACCTGATGGCCCGCAATCAGCGGCGTACCGCCGGCGAGACTCACGTCGACGGTGCCGTCGGGTTGACGAACCGTGCGGATATCGACCAGCGCCGCCAACTGGTCGATGGCCTGGTCGCGCTGATCGATGAGCTCGGATGGTGCACCACCGTTGGCTTCCGCTTCGGCGACGAGACGGTTCAACTCGGCGGCAGTTCGGGATAGACCGTTGATCTGCTCCACGGTGGCCGCGCTCTGTTGGCGCAGCGTATCGAGCTGGCCACGCATCATCTGCTGCACACTATTGAAACTCTTCGCCATGCCACCGGCAGCCAGCAGCACCTGCTGCCGCAGCGCGGAGTTAGCCACATCGGCACTGGCCGCATCCAGTGCGCTGAAGAACTTGCCCATCGAGACTTTGATGCTGCCGTCCTTGAGCCCCATCACTTCCTCGAGCTGACGGAAATACGATTCCGCCGCCCGGTGCTCGCCGACCGATCCGTGCGACGCCCACTTCTGCTGCGTATTGGTGTGATTGCCGAAGCGGATCACCGAACTCGCATCGACACCACCACTCACGCGCGAGGTTCGCAGCACACCCTGGCGCGTGTAACCGACGGTCTGCTGGTTTGCCGTGTTGCGTGCCGACCTGTCCATTGCTGCTCGCGCCCCGAGCGCGCCTGACAAACCTATTTGGGTAATCTTCATAGTGACGTTCGAGTACAAAAAATGTGGCGGTGAATGTGTTAATGCATCAGGCTTTCGACGGCGTCGCGTCAGGCGGCAGCATCTGCGCGACCAGCGTGTCCGCGATGCCAAAACCACGTTGCTTCGCGATGGTATCGGCCACCGCACGGTTCGCGTAGTCAAGCATTGCTTCGCTGGAACGGTCGGCAAAGCAATCGTCCCCCTTGAGCTGGTCGGTCGCCTTCTTCATTTCGCTCAGCATCTGGGCGATGAAAAGGCTTTCGAATTTCACTGCTGCCTCTTCCACGCGCGCCCGGTAAGCTGAATCCGATGCCTTCACGGCCACGATCTCAATTGCGGCGTACTGTGCGTGTGACAGGTATCCGGGTTCAAGCGTCATAATCAACTTCCTCGTCAAATCACCACCAGGTCGCCCGTCAGCGCGCCAGCTTCGGAAAGGGCTTGCAGGATCGCCATCAGGTCATCCGGCGTGGCGCCGGTGCGGGTAATCGTGTCGACGATCGCTTGCAGGCTAGCGCCCGATGTCCACTGAAACGCATTGCCGCCCGCCTGCGTCACCCCGATCTCGCTCACGGGCGCCGTCACGGTGCTGCCGTTGGCGAATGCGTTCGGCTGGCTGACCATCGTGCCTTCGGCAATCGTCACCTTGAGCGAGCCGTGCGAGACGACCGCCGGTTTGACCGTCACTCCCTGACTGATAACGACCGTACCGGTGCGCGAGTTAAAGACAACGCGCGGCACCTCCTCGCCTTTACTCACCTTCAGCGCGTTCAAGCGGGCAACGAACGCCACGCGCTGGCTCGGCACCTGGGGGGCGACCACATCCACCGAGGTGGCGTCCACCGTGCTGGCGAGTTCGCTGCCGAGTGCGTCGTTGATCGCGTCGGCGATACTGGAGGCGGTCTGGAAATCCGGACGTTTCAGGTTCAAGCGTACGGTGGGCGTGTCGGCGAAATCGGTGGCAATCTCCCGCTCGATCGTCGCACCCTTGGGAATCCGGCCCGTGGTGGGCGTATTGATGGTGACGCTGGTACCGCTGCGCCCTTGCACGTTCAGACCTGGAATCACCAGGTTGCCTTGCGCCAGCGCATAGACGTCGCCGTCCGCCGCGCGCAACGGGGTCATCAGAAGTGTTCCGCCACGCAGGCTCTTCGCATCGCCGAGCGATGAAACGGTCACGTCCACTTTCTGGCCGCGCCGATAGCCCGGCGGGAAAGTCGCGCTCACTATCACCGCGGCCGCGTTGCGCGAACGCAGGTTGATATTTTCCGGCAGTCGCGTGCCGAATTGCTTGAGCATATTCGTCAGCGACTGGGTGGTGTACTTGGCTTGCGTGCCGTCACCCGATCCGGCCAAGCCAACCACGATGCCGTAGCCGACAAGCGCATTCTCACGCACGCCCTCTACGTCGACCAGGCTACCGACGGTCTGCGCGCGCGCTTCAATTGTGTTGCTCAGCGCGATGCCGATTACGATAGCCAGGGCGGCGACACGGGTGGTTAGTCGGATTGGTTTCATCGTTTCATCCTGTGGTCGACTGGGCGTCGACCTGGTTCAGTCCGTTCGTCGTCAACTCAGAACGGCATCCACGGGCTGTTGAAGAATCGGGTCAACAAGCCAGGCTGATTTGCGTCCGCCAGCGACCCACGGCCCGCGTAGGTAATGCGCGCATTCGCCACGCGTTGAGATGACACACGATTGTTCGAGTCGATGTCGGCGGCACGCACGTAACCCGCCAGACGCACGTTCTCTTCGCCCTGGTTGAGCACGAGGCGCTTCTCGCCCCGCACTTGCAGCAGGCCGTTGGGCATCACGCGCAGCACCACCACCGTCACCGAGCCGCGCAGCGTGTTTTGTTGCGAGCTGGAACCCGCGCCGTTGAACCCGCTCTTCGTGCCGAGTTCGGCCTCGACCGGCAGCGCCTTGCCGAACAGCGACGGCTTCTTGGCGCTGAGACTGCTGTCCTTGCCGACCTGCGTGCCGCTCTTCTTGCTCGCCTGGGTCGACTCTTCGAGATCCACCGTCAACACGTCGCCGGCGCGGAAGGCGCGCACGTCCGACGTGAGCGACCATGCCTGATCGGGAACCAGCACGCCGCCCGCGGTGCCTCGGCGGACATCGAAAACAGTATCGGGCATGCCGTCGTCGAAGTCCGGCAGCGAACGATCGAACGGCCCGGTCGCACAGCCGCCCAGCAAAGCCAGCACACCGCCCATGGCAACGAAGCGGGTGACCGTCATCAGCGCGCCGCCTGCGACAGGTACTGCATCATGTTGTCGGCGGCCGACAGCACCTTGGTGTTCATCTCGTAGGTGCGTTGGGCAGCGATCATCTCGACCATTTCCTCCACGGCCAATACGTTGGAACCCTCGAGCGCACCTTGCTTGATCGTTCCGATGCCATTCTGACCGGGCTCACTTTCGGTGGGCGCGCCGCTGGCAACGGTTTCTGCGTACAGGTTGCCACCCAATGCGAGCAGGCCAGCCGGATTCACGAATTGGGCAAGCTGAAGTTGACCGACTTCGGCCAGCGTCTTGCCTGCGCCCGTCGAAACCGACACCGTTCCGTTCTCGCTGATGGTGATGCCAACCGCCTCGGGTGGAATGTCGATACCCGGCAAGAGAGGCAGGCCCTGTGCATTGGTCAGCCGGCCCTGGTCGCTCAGGCGCAACTGGCCGGCGCGCGTGTAGCCCACTTCGCCGTTCGGCATCTCTACCTGCAAAAAGCCATTGCCGACAATGGCCACGTCCAGCGGCTGGCCGGTCTCCTGGAGCGCGCCGGTGGTGAACACCTTTTGCGTACCGGCAATCCGCGTGCCGTTGCCGAGTTGCACGCCCGGCCCCGTTGCGTTGTCAGAGACCTGAGCGCCGGGCTGGCGCTCGGCACGGTAGAACATGTCTTCGAACACGGCACGATCGCGTTTGAAGCCGACCGTGTTGACGTTCGCAAGATTGTTGGCAATCGCCTGCAGCTTCGCGTCCTGGGCCTGGATGCCCGTCTTGCTGATCCACATTGCGTGATTCATCGTCGCTCTTTAGTGTTGGTTGATTCGTTTGGCGCCGGTCCACCCGAGCGCTTACCCGCGGATGAGCCGGTTGCCGGCATCGGCCATTTCATCGGCCACCTTGTATAGCTTCATCTGCATCTCGAATGAGCGCGTCAGCGACATCGTTTGCATCATTTCCTCGACGGCCGACACGTTGCTGGCTTCCAAATGGCCCCCCTTGACGGTCACGCTGTCGTCGGCCGGATAGTCGGTACCCGTGCGCGAAACGATGAGGCCCTGCGCGTTCTTCACCAGGTCGGTCGGCTCCGGGTTCACCAGCAGCAGTCGACCCGCGTCCTGCACATCCTTCTCGCCCGCCGTCACGACGGAGATCGTGCCGTCCGCGCCGATCGTCAACGCGTCGTGCTCGGGCAGCACGATCGGACCGCCTTCCCCCAATACGGCGTTACCGTTCAGGGTCAGTGCGCCGTCGCCATCGAGCGTGAGCGCGCCAGCTCGCGTGTACGCCACGCCCTGAGCGGTTTCCACCGCCAGATAGCCGGCTCCGTCGATAGCCACATCCAGCGTGCGACCCGTTTCGCTGATCTTGCCGGGCTCGTGATTCACATGCGTCGACGTGAGCGTTGCGTGGTAACGCGAGTCGTAGCCATAACCCCTGGCTGCCTCGCTTGTCACGCTGGCCAGATCGGCGCGAAAGCCGCTGGTCTGTGCATTGGCGAGGTTGTTGGCTCGCACGTTGAGCGCGCGCAGCGAATGCTCGGCGCCTGTCATCGCGGTGTAGAGGAAGTTGTCCATCGCGTTACAGCGCCTGCATCAACGCGCGCATCATTTCGTTTTCGGTCGACAGCACCTTCGAGTTGGCCTGGTAGTTCTGCTGCGCGCCCATCAGGCTCACGAGCTCCGCGGTCATGTCCACGTTCGACTGCTCGACCGCCCGCACGGCGAGCTTGCCGGCCATGCCGGCGCCCGGCTTGCCGACCAGCGGTTCACCGGTAGCGGAACTGGCCTGCCAGGCGGAACCCTCCACCGGCACCAGGCCGTTTTCGTTCTGGAACGTCGCGATGGCCAATTGGCCGGCCGACAGCTTCTTGCCGTTGCTGTACTGCACCTCGATCGAGCCGTCCTCGGCCAGCGACACACCGGTCGCGGTGCCGGCCTTGTAGCCGTCAGCCCGACACCTGTCGGTCGTCTGTTTGCCGCCAAACATCGTCGTGCCGGCGTAGCTGATTGCAATCGACATCGGTGCGGCGTCGGTCGGCGTGCCGAGATCAAGTTCTACGGTGGCGGTCGGCGTTACCAGTTTGCCGGCGTTGTCGAAGCTCAGCTCCACGGGGTTGCCGACATCCTGACCGTCCATCGCGTAATAGACCTGCATCTTGTTGCCCGCATCCTTCACGAAATACTGGGTGACGGTATGTTCGCGACCGAGAGAATCCGTCACGGTGGCGGCCGAGATGCCGTTGTACGACTTCGGATCGTCCTTGTTGAATGGCGAGACCGCCGGCTTGGTCCAGTCGGCAGACATATTGCCGACGTATTCCAGCGAACTGCTCGCCTGTGCGGGAATCGCGCCCCTGGGAATCGTCAGGCTGCCCAGTGCCCCGTCCGCGCCATACCCCTGCACGACGCGGCTCATGAAATCGGTCACGTTGCCGTTCTTGTCAATGTTGAACACACCGGCGCGCGAATAGACCATCGAGCCGTCGGTGTCGCGAGAGATGAAGAACCCCTTGCCTGCGATCGCGGCGTCCATGCTGCGACCCGTCGCGGAAAAATTTCCGGTGACGTCCATCGACTGCGAGGTGGAACCGATCGATACGCCCGACGGCATCGCGTTGATGTAACTCGACGCGAAGTTGGCGCGGCCCGATTTAAAGCCCAGCGTGCCACTGTTGGCGATGTTGTTGCTGATCTGGTTGAGCTGCCCGTTGATGGCGTTGATGCCGGCGAGCGCGATGTTGAAACTCATGACTGGAACCTCTTTGAAATGGGGAGACTCTCGGGAGACGCGGTTTCCGAAGACATACGTTGCTGATTTGAACGGCCGAGAAAGCGAGTGATGTCCGTGGCCGCTGCATCGCCAATGCCTGTGATCGTCAAGATCACGCGACCGTCCGTTCCGAGACGCACGCTTTGCAGATTGCCATCGAGCTCGACGGGGGGCTTCTCGCCGGAGTCGGCAACCGCACGGAGCGTGTAATTGCCCGGCGGCAGGCCGTGCTCTGCGGGATCGATGTTGAAGTCGACGTCGCCCGCCTGTTTTGCACCGAGGGAAACCCTGTACTCGGTGCCGCCCGCATCGGTCAGGATCACGCCAACCTCCGACGCCGACGATTCGAGCTTGAGGCTTCCGGTGACCACCGCATCGCCCAATTCGACCTTTTCCGATCGCACGCGCACTTGTGATCCGACTTGCGACCCGAGCGTCACGACCAGCATGCTTTCCTGCGTCCTGGCGTTGGCGGCGCTAAGGTTGGCAAGCGTCTGCATGGCTTCTACCTGGCTCATCTGCGCGAATTGCGTCACGAACTGATTGGCTTCCATCGGCGCGAGCGGATCTTGATTCTTGACCTGCGCGACCAACAGCCGGGTGAACATGGCCGACACATCGCCTCCGCCATTGCCTGCTGTTGACGTGGCGGTCGAACCGCCTATGCCAGTGACGTTATTGACATTGTTCTGGATATCCACCGCGTTCAGCCCTCACCCATGCGCAGCAGGTCCTGCTGCATACCCTTGATGCGCGTGAGCACCTCGACGTTGGTGGAAAACGCGCGCGATGCGGCCATCATGTCGGCCATTTCCTCGACGGCGCTGACGTTCGAGTAAAACACCATGCCGTTTTCATCTGCCAGCGGGTGGCCCGGCTCATGTCGAGCAGCGAGCGCGTCGTCGGTGGCAATCACGTCCAGCACCTGCACGCGCGCACCACCGTTCTGGAACACCGACGCGAATACCGGTTTGCGCGCGCGGTACGCGGTTTCCTCGGTGCCGGACGTACCTGCATTGGCAAGGTTGCTGGCGATGGTATTGAGCCGCACCGCTTGTGCGGACAACGCCGAACCCGCGATCTGCGAAATGTCCTTGAAGCTCATCAGATGTTCCCCGTGATGGCGGACTTTAAGCCCTTGATTTTCATGTTGACGAATGTCAGGCTGGCCTGGAAATCCGCCGCGTTTTGTGAGAACGCCGCCTGCTCGACACCCAGTTCGACGGTGTTGCCGTCTTGCGAGGGACTGCTGGGCACGCGGTACATCGGTTCATCGCCACCGAATCGCAGCGCGGCATCGAAGGCATCGTTGGCGAGCACGTAGCCGAGGCTCGCACGGAAGTCCAGATCGCGCGCCTGGTAGCCCGGCGTCGATTCGTTGGCCAAGTTCGATGCAAGGAGCTTGGTGCGTTCGGCACGCACTTTGAGTGCGGCCGAATGCACGCCAAGTGCTTGTTCGAGATTCAATCCCATAGTGGCGGCTTGCCTCCGGAAAGTGCCACGCGGTTGTTACCGGCAGCGGTTGAGTCATAGACCGGGTGGAGGTTACGGGCGAGCGAACGTGGCCGCGAAGAGGTTTTACAGAACTTGAACACGGCGCTCGAGCGTTCGCTACAGCCGCGCGGCGCCCTATAATCGAGCGACATTCAGTTCAAGAAAAAGGATGCGATGGCTCCGACACACTCCCGCAAGCAACCGCACGAGCATGTGGTGCTGGCAGCAGTCATCGCGGCGTTGGCGATGCCGCTTGCAGCCTTTGCGCAGGCACCCGCCCCCGCCGCGGCGCATCCAGGCGATCCGGCCGTTCCGCAGGTCGAGAAGGCGGCTCTGACGTGGCTTGAGCGCTATGTTGCCGATCGCGCGCTAACCAAACCCCATGCTTCAGTCGCGGTGTCGTCCCCACGTCGGCCCGCCCCGACGTGCAGCGAGCCCTACGAAATCGCCGCGACTGACACCAAGACGCTGACCCGCATGCGTTTTTCAGTGCGCTGCAAGGGGGACCCGCGCGCCACGACCTATCTGGTGAAGGCTCATATCGACACGCCCGTGCTGGTAGCGGCAACAGCGTTGCGCTCCGGCCACACGCTCAACGAAGCGGATTTCAAGCAGGATGTCCGTGACTTTGCACTCACCCCTGATGCGCTGACCGATCCCGCCCTTGCTGTTGGGCGCATGCTGCGTCGCACGGTAAAAGCCGGCCAGGTGATCCAGGCGCGCCTACTCAACCGCGCGGAAACCATCCACCGCGGCCAGGCGGTCCAAATCGAGGCTAATTCCGGGCCGATACGCGTATCCGTGCCGGGCACCGCCATGCAGAATGGCGCGGTCGACGAGGTTATCCGCGTGAAAAACGCGAGCACCGGCAAAGTAATCTTCGCGCGGGTGATCAGTGCCGACACCGTCGAGCCGGTCGGCGTGACGAAGTAGAGGTGACACGGCCGTCGGCACCCGGCCATAACGAACGTCAGCGAACCATCCGCTTGACCAGCCCTACCATTTCCACAAGCTTGGTCGCGTAGGCAGGATCGGTCGCGTAACCACCATGCTTGAGCGCGCTGGCGAATGCGCTAGCGTCGTCGCCTACGTTGCGCACGCCGGCATAGCGGGGCGAATCGCGCAGCAGCTTGGCGTAATCATGAAAGGCGCCGCCATAGCTTCGGTACGCGCGGAAGTGGTCGACCATCTTCACGGCCGAACCGTTGACATACTCGGTGGTGACGGCAGCAGCCGACTCCCCCGCCCATCCGCCCGTCGATTTGATACCGAACAGGTTATGCGTGGTCTCGCCGCGTACGTTCTTCAGCGGTTTGCTCCCCCAGCCGGATTCAAGCGCCGCGTGCGCGGCGATCAGTTCCGGGGCCGCGCCAATCATCGCACCCGCACGACGAGCGTGCGGCATGATCTCGGCCAGAAAGGCCTGCTGATCCGAATCGGCGAAGTTCGGCCCCGTCGCAGGCGCGCCGCTTCCCAAGACACCCTGCTGCGGCTTCGCGAGCGCTTCCGCGCGGGCTCGCATCATATTGGTCCACGCTGCCGCCTGCGACGAAAGCTGCGGCTCGCTCGAGCGGCCGAACCCGTTACGGATCGTGCCGCGGATATCGCGATTCAGCGATGCGTACAACGAACCAAAGCTCATCGCCGACTCGCTTGCGGACGCAACGGGAGAGGGAGTGCGGGCAGACGGACCCGGCGCGGCGGGCACGAATGCGACGTCAGGCCGGAACATAGGTGTGGCTTTCCCCGTACACCAGGCGCTGCATCACCTCGTACTGCGCGACCAAGAGGCCGCTGTTGCGCCGAGTGAGGGCGTGGCATCGCGCCGCAAGCAGCTTCACGTCCTCACACCGCTCGATGAACGATGCGCGTTGCATTGCGTGCCTGTCGTCGGCCAGCAGACGCCGACCAAGTTCCAGCACCGCACCCGGCACCTGACCGAGCCGCTCAATGCGGTAGCGGCGCCGCATGTCAATCGCATCGGCCTCAGCTGCGATCACGCCAGCGAGCACGCCAAGCCTCACGGTATCGAGTTGCCGCGCCGCAGCAAACTGATCTTCCAGCAATTGCACAAGCTTGCGGTAGCCGACGCAGTCGGCGATAACATCCACGAGCAGTTGGTGCGGGGAACCCGTGCCCGTCATTCGCTACCTCCGTGATAACGTTGAATCGTGCCCGCAAGCTTGCAGGCATCGAACCGGATTTTGCCGGCGGCCAGCGCGGCCTGAACGCGAGCCACCCGAACCAAGTCGATTTCCGGCGTCTCGTCCAGCACGGCGCGTGCTGCATCCAGCACGAGGCGATCACGGGTCTTTTCGTGCACCACCTCAGTTGACGCCACAGTACGCTTGTGGCGCACGCCCTCGGAACGCTGTACGCTTTCCGTCCCATTGACTGCGGCGTGTGCCGCCAGATTAGCAATTCGCATGATGTCACCCTAAGGCCCCGCGGCCCTCAAAATTGTTACCCGTTCACACTCCTTCAGAACGAGCAAGCGGATCGATCTGTTAAGTCCTTTTTTTGTCGAGCTTGACACCGACCTCCGCACCGACTCGGCCCGCGTCAGGATCGCCGGCCGACGTGGCGTTAATTCCCGGCGTCAGCGGCACGACTTGGTCGACTGGGCCGAACATGGAGCAGATAGCGCGGGCGCGTTCCGGCGTCAGCACCAGAAATTCAATGCGTCGATTGATTGCGGCGCGAGGATTGTTCACCAGCGGCGCCCGGTCGGCCATGCCGATCACTTGCATCACTTGCTCGGCGTTCACGCCGCCTTGCAACAGCCACGACCGGGCGGACATCGCGCGATCCACCGACAGATCCCAGTTCGAACGCGAGCCGGCGTCCGAGTTGCGATACGGCACCGAATCAGTGTGCCCCAGTACGAACAGTGGATTGCCGATCGAGCCCATGAGCGCGCCCAGCTTGATCAGCATCGGTCGAAACGGCTCGGAAGGTACCGCACCACCACTGACGAACACGCCGCGCTCTTCGGTATCGTGCAGCATGACCCGCAGGCCCATTGGCGTGACGATCGCTTGAACGTTGTCGAGCACCCCGGCGTCCTTGCCGAGCTTGCGCACACGCTCGGCAAGCGCGTCCATCGCCTCGCGGCTGTCCGCCATCGGCTGGCTGCGCTTCACGTCGCCAGCCCCATCGTCAGCCACGTGCGACGCCGACGTGTCCTGCAACGCGTGAGTATTCGGCCCCAACGGCGCACTAGCCGGCATGTCCCAGTCGTCGTCGTACAGTGCACTGTCGACCATTGTGTCCATTTTGCGGCGCGTCTCTTCGTCGCGCGCACTAAGTGCCCACAACAACATGAACACACACAGCAGTGCGAGGCAGAAATCGGCGAACGCGACTTTCCAGCCACCGCCATGATCGTCATCGTAATCGCGCCGAACCGGGCGTTTGACGATCAAGTCGATTGGGGCCGCCCGGCGTTCAACTCGCTTGGCAGGATTAGCCGTCGCGGGCGCGACGGATGCATCTTCGGCTGTGACGCTTTCGTGGGTGCTATCCAAGCTCATTCACGCCCCGCGTCCAATTGCCCGATCCAGCCCTCGAGCTGCGCGAAGCTTGGCTTGCAGGCCGGTTGCATCATGCGACGGCCTGCATCGATCGCCAGCAGCGGTGGCTTGCCGCCAGCAAAGGCCACCAGTATCACTTTCATGCATTCCATTTCCGACATCTCGGCCTTCATCGCCTGCTTGATCAGATTCGACACCGGATCCAAAACGCCATAACAGAAGAAAATGCCGATAAGCGTGCCAATCATGGCGGCCGCGACATTCTCGGCCAGTTCGGCCGCGCTGGCGCCGTCTCCAAGTCTGCCCATGGCAATCACCACGCCCAATACTGCAGCCACAATGCCAAAGCCGGGCATGGCTTCCGAAATCTTCTTGATCGAGCGCGACGGCAACTCGATGTTCTCTTGAATGGCAACCAACTCCTGCTCGAGCACGCTTTCCAGCTCGTGTGAACTGATCTTGCCCATCGCCATCAAGCGAAGGTTGTCGACAATGAAGGTAAGCAACTCGGGGCCTTGTAGCACCAGCGGGTAGCGCTGGAACAGCCGGCTTTCGTGCGGGTTCTCGACGTGGTTGTCGAGCGCCTTGAGGTCTCTGCCAATGTTCAATAGCTCATACATCACCAGCAGTTGCTGGCGCTGAAGTTCCTTGTTGGCCATGCGCTTGCGCCTGCCCATCACCTTACGCAATTGCTTGCCCATGTCGACGAGCACGTGGCGCGAATTGCCGAGCACCAGCGCACCAACGGCCGAGCCGACGACGATCAACAATTCGACAGGCTGCCAGAGCTTGCGGAAATCGCCCCCCATGAATACGAAGCCGCCGAATACGCAGCCAAGCACGATCAAAATTCCAAATATCTGTTGCATGATTTCTTCCCGACCTGGGCGCCGTCC
>NZ_BCPP01000080.1:0-12615 GCF_016586125.1 Burkholderia sp. E168m23 | reverse complement strand
GAAAAGCCAGTCCCATGACGCAAGCCTCTCGGGAATCAGAAACAGGAACATCAGTTCACCGAACTGATCGCGCTGCGCGCGGTTCAGCCAGTACGGCGCCTCGTCGTCGATCGCGCGGTTGAATTTCAGGCGCACGCGCCGCGCGACCGCGTCGCCGGCAACGCCGATGAAATCCGCGAGCAGCCGGCCGCCGCGCGCCCGGATCACGACCGGCAGCGCGGCGGGATCGGCGCGCCACGGTTCGAGCGTTTCCGCGAGCGCGCCGAATTCCGGCGCGCGTTCGAGCGCGAGTTCGAGCGCATCGCCGCCGAGCCGCGCCGCGACTTCCGCGCGGATACGCCGCCCGGCCAGCGCGTCGCGCAGCCACATGCGATGCAGCAGCAGCCCCGCATACGCGGCCAGTTGTTCGAGCGCCGCGCCCGGCAGCAGCGCGAGCCGCGCGCATGGGTTCGCGACGTCGAAGTCGTGTCGGTCGGCCACGCCGTTCACAGCGAGCAGGTGCCGCGCGAGCAGCTTGCGGCCGGCCGCGCCGAATGCGTCCGGCGAACGGTAGCGCGCGGGCCAGTCGGCCGGCACGCGCGTCACGTGCAGATAGCGGTCGGGCCGCAGGTTGAAGTCGCAGACGAGCGTGTGAAACGCGGCGGCGCGGGCGGCAGGCGGCGGCGCAAGCGGGTGCAGCCACGGCAGCGTCGCCGCCTCGGCCGCGACGCTCGCCTCACCCGGCGGCAGCGCGTGCGGCTCGCTCATGCGCCGTCGCGCGCGCCGTCCGGCGTACGCAGTCCGCCGCCGGCCTGCTGCGCGGTCGTACCACCGCTCCCGCTCGCCCCGCGCGGCGCACCGAGCAGGCCCGCGAGCCGCGCGCCGAACATCCCGCGCCGCGCGGCCGACAGCGCGATCACCGCGCAGGTCAGCAGGATCAGCGCGAACACGAGCCAGCCGAGCGGCGAGCGCAGCCGCAGGATGTCCGACACCGCGCTGCCGATCCCGTCCACGCGCGTCGCGCGCGCGGCGGCCGGCTGCAGGAACAGCGACACGTTGTCGTACTGCAGCCCCTCGATGCTGTGCGCGACGAGATCCTTGACCATCGGCGCCATCGCGCGCAGGTCGACGCCCGGCCGGTAGCGGATGTACACCGCGGCCGACGACGGCTTGATCTTGTCCGCGAGCGGATCGTTCTCCGGAATCACGACCTGCACGCGCGCGACCACCACGCCCTCGATGTCCTGCAGCGTGCGCGACAGATCCTGCGACACGCCGTACAGGTAGCGCACGCGCTCCTCGGCCGGCGTCGACACGAGGCCCTGCTTCTGGAACAGCTCGCCGAGGCTCGCATAGCTCGGCTTCGGCAGCCCGTTCGCCTGCAGCACCGTGAGCGCCGCCTGCATGTCGCCGTCCGCGACGCTCACGAGCCACGCATTGCGGTCCGACGTGTCGCGCGCATCGTTGTCCTTCGACGCGCTGATGCCCGCGTCGCCGAGCACCGCGACCATCTGGTTCGCGTCGCGCTCCGACAGGCCCGAGTACAACTCCTTCTGGCACCCGGCCAACAGCACGAGCAGCCCCGCGAGCAGCGCGCGCGCCGCCCGGCTGCGCCACGCATGCATGCGCGGCGTCGAATCGATCGTCGTCATCGTTTGTCCGCTTCAGGGCGCGTGAGGCCGCATCCGCCGGCCAGCACGCGCGCTTTCACTCCTGCGTCTTCAGCACCGTATGCGTGAAGCCGTTCGCCGCCTGTGCAACCGACAGGCTCAACTGGTATTCCGAAATCGTGGTGGTTGCCGTCCACTGGAAATCCATCGCCTTCACCATCGTCATCAGCGGGTCGCTGCGGCTGTCCGCCATCGACGTCAGCATCTCGCTGCGATGCTTGTCGATGTTCGCGTACCGCGAATCGAGATCGTTGCCGTACGTGCGCAACCGCTCGACGAGCGACGACTGGTTCGCCTGCGCGGGCGTCATCTGCACGGCCGGCGCCGCATCCGCCGGCGCGCGCGACATCGCGACACCGGACGAAGACGACGGGGCGGCCGGCGACGCGCCCGGCTGCATCAGCGCGTCGAACTGGCGCACCTGCGCCGGATCGGACGCCGTGCCCGCTTGCTGCGCGGCACTCGCGAGCGCAGCCGCGCCCGGCGGCGCCGCGCCTACGCCTGTTACCGACATGATCGTGTCCTCCTTGACCGGCAAAGCCGGAAACGGGCCGGCCGGCACGCACCTACGCCACGCCGAGCGCCCGTCACGGGCGGCCCCGGCGTGCGACGTCGCACGGCACGGCCGGCGACCGGCATCACGCGCGGCCGGCGGAACTCAGGTGTTGCGCAACCTGGGCGTTCGCCGTCCCTTCCTGCGCGGTCACTGCGTTGCTGGTTTCGAACGTCGCAGTCGATTGCTGAACCTGGAAGTTGATCTTGGTCAGTTCGAGCTGCGTCTTGGTCAGGTCGTCGGCCTGCTTCTGCACGTCGCCCGTGTTCGTCACACCACCTGCTGCCGAGGTACCCATGCTTCGCTCCTTTACGTGAACAACACACTCCATCTTCCGGCGGCGGCCCCATGCCCCGCCGGCGACGTGACGCGCCGCATGCGCGCGGCGTGTCGCGTAATACGCGCATCGCGAAACGCGATGCGCTGATCCTGTCGCGACCCTAGGGCGTCGCGCCCTTCGATGCGCCGGCCGCCGCGACGGCCGGCGTCGCCGGCGCATCGGGCAACAGCGTCGGCCCCGGCACCGGCTGCGCGACGCCCGCCGCCGCACCGCTCGCGAGCGGCGCCACGGGCGGCGCCGGCGCCTGTTCGGGCGCACGCGCCGACGGGCCGCCGAGCGGCATCGTGATGCGCTGGCCGTTGCGCTCGAACACCACTTCGTCCGAGCCGATCGACACGACGCTCGCGCCCTCCTTCAGCCGCGCGCCTTCGAAATAGCGGCTGCCGTCGACCGTCTCGATGTAGCGCTGATCGCCGTCGCCGGCGAACACGGTCGTGATCTCCGGAATGCCCGCCGTGCCGCCGAGCGTCGTCGCCGTGCGCGGCGCGGCCGCGTCGGCATCGCGTACGTGATCGACCACCTCGAGCGCCGGGCGCGCGTCCTTCATGTAGTTGCGGATGCGCGGCTCGATCTGCGCGCGCGCGGCCGTGCCCGTCAACTCGATCCGGCCGCGGCCGAGATACGTGACCGTCAGTGCCGTGTCGCTGAAATAGGTCTGCGCGGTCGCGACCAGATCGCTGACCACGTAGATATTGCCGAGCGCCGCGTTGTCGACGCCCGCGACGATCTGCGCGACGCGCTCGCGCGCGGCCGGGTCGCTGACGTAACCCGACACGATCACGCCATCGTCGCGCGGCGCGACGGCCAGCTCCGGATACGCGTGCAGCAGTTGCTGCAGCCGGTGCGTGCGCGCGAGCACCGATTCGTGCTGCCACGGCAAGCGTCCCGACCACGCGACGAAGCCGTAGCCGAGCGCGCCGAGCAGCACGCCGATCCACAGCGCGACCAGCGCGATCACGAGCCGCCGGCTGCCCAGCCGCCGCAGCCCGCCGGTGAGCCAGCCCAGCCATGCCGCTTCACGCGCGGCGTCCGGCGCATCGGTTTCGTCGGGCACCGCGACGCTCGCCTGCGCATGCCGCGCGATGCCGAGCCGGATCGAGCCGACCGTCACGACGTCGTTCGGCGTCAGCGAGCGGCGGCCGCTGCCGAGCGGCTCGTCGTTGAACAGCACCGGCGCGCCGGTGTCGCCGCCGTGGTTCTGCACCGTCACCGCAAGCGCGCCGACCTGCAGGCACACTTGTTTCGCGCCGATCTCTCGATCGGGCAGAATCACTTCGCAGTCGGCCGCCGTGCCGACCCAGTTCGCGCCGCGCGCGAGCGACATCGTGCGGCCGTACATCGGCCCGCTCAGGAAGCACAGGTTCCATGGCGACGCGAGCGCGGCCGCACCGGCCCCCGCGCTTCCCGCGCCGCCGGGCAATGCGCCGTCGCCATGCGGATCAATGATGCTCGTCGACATGGGTGGGTGCTCCTGCGGTCGTCGCCACCGGCTGCGACGCCGCATCCTTGGGTGGCGCCGGCAACGCGGGCGGACCGAACTTCGTGCCGGGCAGCGGCTTCGGCGTCAGCGGCACCGCGACGTCGTTGTCGGGCGGCCGATACATCGACATCCCTTCCTGGCTCGCCGGCCCATCGACGCCCGGGTTCACGGGCGAGCCGTCCGGCGCGTACATCGACGCGTTCGTCACGACCCGCGGCGTCAGCAGGTAGAACCGCTCCATGTGGTTGCCCGACTTGTCGGTGTACTTGAACAGGTTGCCGATCAGCGGGATGTCGGACAGCCAGGGCACGCCGCTCTTGTTCAGCTTCACCTCGTCGTCGTTGAAACCGGCGATCAGGAGGCTCTTGCCTTCGTCGATCATCGTCTTGGTGACGATGTTGCGCTGCTGGATCACCGGCACGTTCGACACGGCCTGCCCCGGCACGATGTTGCCGTCCTGGATGTCGATCGACATCATCACGCTCTGCGGGTTGCCCGACACCGCCGCCGCGTTGCGGATCGCCTCGTCGACGATCATCGGCGTCACCTTGATGCTGGTGCCGGTCGTCACGCTGTACAGCGACGAATCCTGATAGCCCGGCACCTGCACGTAGAACTGCGTGAGGTTCTCGAGGATCGCCTCGGTGTTGTCGAGCGCGAGCACCTTCGGCTTCGATCGCAGTTGCGCCTGGCCTTTCTGCGCGAGCGCGTTCACGCGCGTGAGCAGGTAGTTGCGCAGCGACCCGCCGATCGATGCGGTCAGCGCGATGCCGGTCGGCATGAAGGTGCCCGTCTGCCCGGTTTCCGACGTGCCGATGCCGAACGTCAGCGGCGGGTTGCCGACGCCGTTGTACTGCGTGTTGCCGTTCAGCGCGTTCTGGCCGTTGCCGATCTGCACGTCGCCGTGCGTCGTGTGCAGGCGCCAGTCGATCCCGAGGCTGTCGAGCGAATCCTCGTTGATGTCGATGATCGTCACGTTGATCTCGACGATGCGCGGCCGCTCGTCGAGCTGACTGATCAGCGACTGGTAGCGGTACATGTTCTCCGGCAGGTCGCGCACGATCACCGCGTTGATCGCCGGATCGGCGACGATCTGCGGCAGCGTGTCGCCGCCGCCGTTGTTCGCGAACGGCGAGAAGCCGCCGCCCATGCCGCTGTCCGCCCCGCCATAACCGCCCTGCCGCGGGCCGCCCGAGATGTCGGGAAAGTCGAGCCGCGGCACCGCGATCGTCAGGCCCGAGCCGAGCTTCACCTGGCGCGCGGCCTGCCCGAGCGGCGTGCTCGACGGCGCCGCGGTCGTGCCGCCGCCCTTGCCGAACAGCCGGCGCAGGATCGTCGCGACGCCCGGCACCGTCACTTCCTTGCCCGAGCGGTTGATCGTGAAGTCCGACGCCCAGCCGTATTTCAGGCGGAACGCGCGGATGTCCGCATGCGCGCCGTTCGCCGCCGGGTCGCCGACCGAGCCGACCGCCTGCCGCACGAGCTCGACATAGCGGCGCGGGCCGGCCACGTACACGCTGTTCGCGCGGTCGTTGATGACCAGCGTGTAGCGCTTGTCCGGAATCTGCATCGCCTGCAGCGCGCGGCCGATTTCGCCGGACGCATTCGGCGGGATCGGGATCATCTGCGTCTGCGACTGGTCGGCCGGATCGACGTACAGGAACGAACCGTCGTAGTACCACGTGAGCCCGTAGGTGGAACAGATCGTGTCGAGCGTCTGCTGCGGCGTGCCGGAGAAGCGGCCGCTGATCACGCCGTCGACCTTCGGGTCGACCACCGCCGTCACGCCCTGCGACGACGCGAGCTCGCGAATGAAGTCGCCGATCTTCTTGCCGTTCGCGACGATCGTGAACGGCTTGTTGCGCCAGCGCAGGTCCGCGGCGCGCGCATGCTGCGCGGGCGCCATGCACAGCGACGCCGTGAGCAGCGCGGTCGCGCACACGGCAAGCGCGGCCCGTTGCAGGCTGCGCGGTTGAAACCGGATCGAGGCGACGCGTCGACGCATCAAAGAACTCCTGTGGAAGAAACGAACATGCGTTCCAGCGCCTGCTGCGCGAAGCGCAGCACTTCGCCGCCGAGCCAGCCGGACAGCAGCACGAGCGCGACCATCACGGCGATCAGCCGCACCGCGATGCCGATGTTGGCGTCCTGCACCTGCGTGACGGCCTGCAGGATCGCGACGACGAGGCCCGTGACGGTCGCGATCAGCACGATCGGCAGCGACAGCAGCAGCACGAGCATCAGCGCCTGGCGCGTCAGGTCGAGGATCGTCGAGCTCGTCATTGCACGGCTCCCGGCGCCCGCACGTCGGCGCCCGCGCCGACCGTGCCGTCGTCCGGCGGGTTCTTCACCCAGCCGACCGTATGCAACTGCACGTCCTCCTCGACTTCCTGGTACGACAGCACCGCGAGTTCGGGCAGCACCGGCTGCAGGATCGTCTTCACGTAGCGGCGCGCGCCGAGCGCGACCATCACCGCGAGCCGCGCGCCACCGTGCGCGCCACCAGGCGCGTTGCCGTGGCCGCCGGGGGCCGCCTGAGCTGCCTGCACGATCGCGCGCACCTGTTCGCCGATGTCCTGCTTGACCGCGCTCGACAGCGCGAGGAAATTGCCCTGCTTCGTGCGCATCACCGCGCTCTCGATCCGCTCCTGCAGGTTCTGCTCGAACAGCACGACCCGCAGCTGGCGCGCCGTGCCGGCGTGTCGATCGGTGATCATCCGGCGCAGGTCGACGCGCACGAGCTCGACCAGCGCGATCACGTCGTCAGGCTCGTTCGGCGCCCACGTGATCAGGCTCTCGAAGATCACGCGCAGGTTGCGGATCGGCACCTGTTCGGCGAGCAGCCGGCGCAGCACTTCGGTCACGCGCTGCAGCGGCACGAGCCGCGTCAGTTCGCCCACCAGCTCCGGATGATCGCGGCGCACCAGATGCACGAGCGCCTGCGTCTCCTGGATGCCGAGCAGCTCGTCCGCATGCTGGCGCACGATCTGCTCGACGTGCGCGGCCAGCGCGCTCTCGCTCGACAGCCACTTGCCGTCCGGTGCCGCGCCGTCGGGCTTGATCCACAGCGCGGTCGCGAACGGGCCGAACGCCTCGGCCGGCTGGCGCTCCGCGCGCTCCGGCAGCGGCGCGACGCCGTCCCACAGCAGCCAGCCCGGCTTCAGCGCGCCGTGCGCGACGAGCACGTCCTGCAGATAGATCCGGTACGTACCGGCCGGCGCGCCCTCGTCGTCGTTCAGCGTGATGCGCGGGAATACCGTGCCGATGTCCGCGTCGACGCGTGCCTTCGCGCTCGACAGCGCCGCCTGCAGTTGCGCGAGGTTCAGGCCCGTGCGCAGGTCGTCGGACAGCGACACCGCGATCAGCGACGTGACGCCCGCCGCGTGCGATACCTTCGCGGGCTGGCCGTCGTCGGCCGCGCCGACGCGCCCCGCGACATGAATCAGGTTGAAGCTCGGCGCGGACGTCTTGCGCTTCAGTTGCGAGAACGCGAAGGCGCCGAGGCCGAGCGCGATCAGCGCGAACGACCATTTCGGAAAACCGGGCACGACGAGAAAACCGCTCAGCACGAACGCCGCGATCAGCAGCGCGCGCGGGTGTGCGCCCAGTTGCTCGCCGAGCTGTTCGCCGAGCTGCCGCTGCCGTGCATCGCGCGTCGCGACGCGCGTGGTCACGATGCCGGCCGCGATCGATACCAGCAGCGACGGAATCTGCGACGCCATCCCGTCGCCGACCGTCAGGATCGCGTAACGCTGCAGCGCCTCGCCGATGTCCATCCCGTGCATCAGCGTGCCGACCGCGATCCCCGCGACGATGTTGATGAACGCGATCACGAGGCCCGCGATCGCGTCGCCCTTCACGAACTTCATCGCGCCGTCCATCGCGCCGTGCATCTGCGATTCCTGCTCGAGCTTCTCGCGCCGCTCGCGCGCCTCGTCGGCGCTGATGATGCCCGCGCGCAGGTCCGCGTCGATGCTCATCTGCTTGCCCGGCATCGCGTCGAGCGAGAAGCGCGCGCCGACTTCGGCCACGCGCTCCGACCCCTTCGCGATCACGATGAACTGCACGACCGCGATCACGAGGAACACCACGCCGCCCACCACCACATTGTTGCCGACCACCAGCCGCCCGAACGCGTCGATCACGTGGCCAGCGTTCGCATGCAGCAGGATCAGCTTGCACGACGCGATGTTCAGCGCGAGCCGGAACAGCGTCGTAAACAGCAGCAGCGCGGGAAACGACGAGAAGCTGACCGCCGACGGCACGTAGGTCGACACCGTCAGCAGCACGACGCTCGCCGCGAGATTCAACGAGATCATCCCGTCGAGCGCGGCCTGCGGCAGCGGCAGGATGAACAGCGCGACGACCGCGACGATGAAGGTTGCGAGAAACAGGTCGGCGCGCGGCGACGCGCCCCCGAGGCGCCGTCCGGACACGCCGCGGCCGGCGGAAAACAACCGCTGCCAGTCGCGGGGGAGCGCCTTCGGTTCAGCCATCGTGCCGTCGTCCTGTCGTTATCGCCGGCTGGCACGGGCAAGCCTGCCCCATGCCGCGCGGACCGTTGAATGGGACGAGTGTAGCGACGGGAAACCGCGGAAAAAGAGGCGCGCCTCGTAGCGTGAAAGCGCGTTTTCCTCAGACGATCGAATCGGACTACGAAACCCGGCGGCCGCTTCGGGCACGCGCCGCCGGAACCGCTTCCATCGCGCGCCGGAGCGCCGGCGCGCGCCTGCGGCAGACGTCAGCTCAGGACGGCAGCCGCCGCGCGGCGAGGTACGCGAGCTGCGCGCGGTTCTGTACGTTGAAGAGTTTTTCGAGCGAGCGGATGTGGTGCCCGACCTTGTGCAGCGACGTGCGCAGCGCGCTCGCGATCTCCTGGTCGGACAGCCCGTGCACGAGCCGGTCGAGCACTTCCTGCTGCTCGTCCGCGAGCGCGAAGCCGCGCATGCGCGCGACCCGCGCCTCGAGGAACGGCAGCGCGACGCGATGCACGGCAAGACTGACCGACAGCGCGCCGCCGATCACGCGATCGTCGATCCATTCGGTGCCGTGCGTTTCCGACGTCAGGTTCACCGCGACGCGCAGGTCGAGCCGCGGCGCCGACAGGCTGAAAATCACGCCGCTGTTCATTGCGTGCGCACGCAAGTGGCCGGCCAGCGCCAGCACCTTGCGATCGCCGCTGCCCTGTGCGGCCGCCTCGATCTCGTCGAGCCGCCATGCGACCGGAAAGCCGCTCTGCCGCACCTGCGCGAAACGCGGGTCGCTGTCGTACAGCATTCCTTCGATGAACGGCTGCATGAACGTCGCCGGCGCGAGGTCGCGCAGCAGATGCGCACGCAGAATGCGCCGCCCGATCATTTCGTAGGCGCCGTAACCCAGCGTACTGAATCCGATTTGCCGCAATCGCGCATGGCATTGCGAGAAATCGAATGACGCAAGGTCGGTTTTACCGGGCGCTATTTGAATACCGGTAAAAACGTCACGCTCGATTGCGTGATATTCGTTCGAATAAGCGGCGGCGGCCGCTATATCGGCTTGTGAGAACCACTCGACGCGTGGTGCGCCGTCAGCATATGTCATGAGGAGCCCGCCCTTTCCCATTATGTGAAACTGCGCCCCGTCACGATCTGGTCTTTTCTTTATGATTTTCTGGTCGTCGTTATATGCGCACGAACATGAACCTTTCGCCGCGATTAGTATTACGGCATATTACCCACACACCGACATTTTTGTACAATGCCCCCGCGTTTCGTCAGGGATGACGATCGGCGCATATCACAACGATGCTCGGTCGCACCGCCGCGAATGCCGTACACGATACGGCCGCCGCCAGGCGATGCGCGTCGATTCCGAGGGATGGCTCATGTCCGATATTGCATTGCATGAAGAAGCGGTCGCCCCAACCACCTTGCCGCGCGCGTCGCGCGGATTGAACGCATGCGCGGACGCGCTGCGCGAGCGCCCCGTGCAGGTCGTCTGGTGCGACGACGTGAAGCGCGGCGACGATGCGCAGCCGCACGCACCGAAGCTCGGCGTCGCCGATACGCTCGCGCACGCGCAGAGCACGGCCGAGCGCAACCGGATCGTCACGAGCCTGCTGCATCTGACAGGCTTCTCGACGTTCGCGTACTTCGCACTCGAATTCGCGCGCGAGCGCGTCGAAAGCCTCTACCTGCACGAAGCGTTCACGCCGGCCACCTATCGCGGCGACTACGTGCGGCACAACCATCACGACGTCGATCCGCGCACGCTCGGCGCGCGCGTGTGCAACATGCCGATCGTGTGGGACCTGCAGCAATTGCGCCGCGAGCACCGCGAGCGCGACGACGCGCCGTCCGTGAGCCCGGCCGCGCTCGACGGCTTCCTGCAGACGATGCAGGACGACGGGATGTGCAGCGGCATCATGTATTCGATGGCCGTGCCCGGCACGCGGCTGCACGCGTTCATGAGCTTCACCGCGCCGCGCCGCACGCGCGAATGGATCACGCCGGCGACGATCGAGCAGGCGCTGTCGATCGGGCTGTCGGTCCACAAGTTCGCATCGCCGCAACTGATCTCGACGTCGCGCGAACGCGCGGTGAACGGGCTCACGCCGTTCGAGCAGGAACTGCTGCTCGGCATCGCCGAAGGTGCGTCCGACAAGGAAATCGGCCGGCGCCTCGACACCAGCGCGCACAACGTCGACTATCACCTGCGCAAGCTGCGCAAGCGCTTCGGCGTCGCGAACCGGATTCAGCTCACGTACCTGACGTCGAAGCTCGAGCTGATCTAACGCGCGGCGGCGGCGCGGCGCCGGGCCGGCGCCGCTTCCTCGCAGACGATCGCCGTTACTTCAGCAGCGTCATCTGCACCACCTTCACGATCACGAGCCCGACCGCGATCACCAGATAGCCGCGCAACACGGCCATCCAGATCCGCGTCGCGAGCGTCATGTTCTGCGGCTCGAGCGTATCGAGCGGCGGCATGCGCCACGTGTCGCGCAGCGAGCGGTCGATGCCCGGCTCGACCACGCGCTTGTTGCGGCGAATCAACACCGTCGCCAGATAGCCGGCGATCGCGAGCACGGTGCCGCCCACCAGCACGTCGACGATCGCCTCCCCGCTGATGTCCGGATACATCACCGACGCGGTCAGGATGATCGACAGCAGCACCAGCACCCAGATCACCGTGCCCGTGAACACGTTGAGCTTCGTCGAGTTGACCCAGGGCCCCAGCACCTGGCGGTCGTTGCACAGCACGAGCAGGAACACCGTCGCGCTCGGCAGCAGTACGCCGGCCAGCGTCTGCACGGCTTCGGTCAGCAGGCCGAGCGGGCTGCCCGGAATCAGCACGAGCGTGGCCGCGGCCGCGACGATACCGAAATAGACGAGATAGAAGCCCTTCGCGTCGGTCACGCCGCGGTGCAGCGAGTGGCGGATCTTGAACACGTCGCCGATCGCATACGCGGTCGACAGCGACACGGCCGCCGCGCCGATGATGCATGCGTCGAGCAGCGCGATCGCGAACAGCGTCGCGCTCGTGCGGCCCGCATACTTCTCGAGGCCGGCGATGATGCCGCCCGCATCGGTGAAGTTGCCGGCTTCCGGATGGCCGGCGAACAACGCCGAGCTGAAGCCGATCATCGCGACCGCGCCGACCAGCACGAACGCGATGCCGATCCACAGGTCGGCTTTTTCATATTTCATGAAGCGCGGCGTGATGCGCTTGTCGATCACGTAGCTCTGCTGGAAGAACAATTGCCACGGCGCGACCGTCGTGCCGACGATCCCGATCACGAGCAGCATCACGTCCGACAGCTTCGCGTGCGCGGGCCAGTTCGGCACGAAGAAGTCGCGCGTCATCTGCGCGGCGGACGGGTGGATCGACACGAGCACCGGCACGAGCAGCAGGCTCAGCACGCACAGCCCGATCGCGAACCGCTCGAAGCGCCGGAAATCGCCGGTACTCACCGCGGCCATCGTCAGCGCGGCGGCCACGCACACGCCGGCCACCTTCGGCAATCCGAAGAAATCCAGCACGAACGTGATGCCGATGAACTCGGTGACGATGGTCAGCGCGTTGAGCAGGAACAGGTCGATCACGCTGAACGCGCCCCAGAACTTGCCGAAGCGTTCGAAGATCAGCCGCGCATGACCGACGCCCGTGACCGCGCCGAGGCGCAGCACCATTTCCTGGTTCACGTACAGCACGGGCACCAGCAGCAGCAGCGTCCACAGCAGCGTCGTGCCGTAGTTCTGGCCGGCCTGCGTATAGGTGCCGAACGCGCCGGCATCGTTGTCGCCGACCATCACGATCAGGCCCGGGCCGATGATCGCGAGCAGCGTGCGCAGGCGCGCCCACCACGTGCCGCGTGCGCCGGTATCGTGGTGTGCGATCGTGCCGAGCGCACCGCGGATGTCGCCCAGGTGGGCTTCGTCGAGCACGGCGCTGCGGTCGGCGGCGATCGGTGGAGAAACGTTGGATGGCGTGGACATGATGTGTTCCGTACGGCTAAGGGTTATGCGATTCGATGAGCGTATGGCCTTGGAATGCGCACGGGACGGCCGCTCGAAGGCGGGCGCGCGTGCGCATGCCGAGGCGCGCTCGGCGCTTC
>NZ_BCPP01000079.1:0-12666 GCF_016586125.1 Burkholderia sp. E168m23 | reverse complement strand
GACGTGCCCGAAACCTGGTACCAGATCCGCAAGAAGGTGGGCGACATCGGCTATACGCTGCCGCCCGGCGTGCAGGGCCCGTTCTTCAACGACGAATTCGGCGACGTCTACACCAACATCTGGACGCTTGAGGGCGACGGCTTCACGCCCGCGCAACTGCACGACTACGCGGACCAGTTGCGCACCGTGCTGCTGCGCGTGCCGGGCGTCGGCAAGGTCGACTATTTCGGCGACCCCGACCAGCGGATCTTCATCGAGGTCAACAACGCGCAGCTCACGCGCCTGGGCATTTCGCCGCAGCAGCTCGGGCAGGCGATCAACGCGCAGAACGACATCTCGTCGGCCGGCGTGCTGACGACCGCCGACGATCGCGTGTTCGTGCGGCCGAGCGGCCAGTTCGACAACGTCGAGGCGATCGCGAATACGCTGATCCGCATCAACGGCCGCACGTTCCGGCTCGGCGATCTCGCCACCGTGAAACGCGGGTACGACGATCCTCAAGTCACGCAGATGCGAACGAACGGCCATGCCGTGCTCGGCATCGGCGTGACGATGCAGCCGGGCGGCGACGTGATCCGGCTCGGCAAGGCGCTCGACGCCGAATCGAAGGACTTGCAGGCGCAACTGCCGGCCGGCCTGAAGCTGACCGAGGTGTCGAGCATGCCGCACGCGGTGTCGCATTCGGTCGACGACTTCCTCGAAGCCGTCGCCGAGGCGGTCGCGATCGTGCTGGTCGTGAGCCTCGTGTCGCTCGGGCTGCGCACCGGGATGGTCGTCGTGATCTCGATTCCGGTCGTGCTCGCGGTCACCGCGCTGTTCATGTACCTGTTCGACATCGGGCTGCACAAGGTGTCGCTCGGCACGCTCGTGCTCGCGCTCGGGCTGCTCGTCGACGACGCGATCATCGCGGTCGAGATGATGGCCGTGAAGCTCGAACAGGGCTACACCCGCGCGCGCGCCGCCGCGTTCGCGTACACCAGCACCGCGTTCCCGATGCTGACGGGCACGCTCGTCACGGTATCGGGCTTCCTGCCGATCGCGCTCGCGAAATCGAGCACCGGCGAATACACGCGCTCGATCTTCGAGGTGTCGGCGATCGCGCTGATCGCGTCGTGGTTCGCGGCCGTCGTGCTGATCCCGCTGCTGGGCTATCACATGCTGCCCGAGCGTAAGCGGCACGCGCACGAGGCGCACCTGCCCGACGATCACGAGCACGAGATCTACGACACGCGCTTCTACCGGCGGCTGCGCGGCTGGATCGACTGGTGCATCGAGCGGCGCTTCGTCGTGCTGCTGATCACGGGCGCCCTCTTCGTCGTCGCGATGATGGGCTTCTCGCTGGTGCCGCAGCAGTTCTTCCCGAGCTCCGACCGGCCCGAGCTGCTGGTCGACCTGCGGCTGCCCGAAGGCGCGTCGTTCGCGGCGACGCTGCGCGAGACCGAGCGCCTCGAGAAAGCGATCGCCAAGCGGCCCGAGATCGACCATGCGGTGAACTTCGTCGGCAGCGGCGCGCCGCGCTTCTACCTGCCGCTCGACCAGCAGCTGCAACTGCCGAACTTCGCGCAGTTCGTGATCACCGCGAAATCGGTCGAGGACCGCGAGAAGCTCGCGACCTGGCTCGAAACGACGCTGCGCGACACGTTCCCGGCCGTGCGCTGGCGCCTGTCGCGGCTCGAGAACGGCCCGCCGGTCGGCTATCCGGTGCAGTTCCGCGTGAGCGGCGACAGCATCGCGACGGTCCGCTCGATCGCCGAGAAGGTCGCCGCGACGATGCGCGGCGATGCGCGCACGGTCAACGTGCAGTTCGACTGGGACGAGCCGGCCGAGCGCTCGGTGCGCTTCGAGCTCGACCAGAAAAAGGCGCGCGAGCTGAACGTCACGTCGCAGGACGTGTCGAGCTTCCTCGCGATGACGCTGTCCGGTACGACCGTCACGCAGTATCGCGAGCGCGACAAGCTGATCGCCGTCGACCTGCGCGCGCCGCGCGCCGACCGCGTCGATCCGGCCAAGCTCGCGGGCCTCGCGCTGCCGACGCCGAACGGCCCCGTGCCGCTCGGCTCGCTCGGCCGCTTCACGCCGACGCTCGAATACGGCGTCGTGTGGGAGCGCGACCGCCAGCCGACCATCACCGTGCAGTCGGACGTGCGCGCCGGCGCCCAGGGCATCGACGTCACGCATGCGGTCGACGCGAAGCTGAATGCGCTGCGCGCGCAGTTGCCGGTCGGCTATCAGATCAACATCGGCGGCTCGGTCGAGGAAAGCGCGAAGGCGCAGAAGTCGATCAACGCGCAGATGCCGCTGATGGCGATAGCCGTGTTCACGCTGCTGATGATCCAGCTGCAGAGCTTCTCGCGCGTGCTGATGGTCGTGCTGACCGCGCCGCTCGGGCTGATCGGCGTGGTCGCGACGCTGCTGCTGTTCGGCCAGCCGTTCGGTTTCGTCGCAATGCTCGGCGTGATCGCGATGTTCGGGATCATCATGCGCAACTCGGTGATCCTGGTCGACCAGATCGAGCAGGACATCGCGGCCGGCCACGGCCGTGTCGACGCGATCATCGGCGCGACCGTGCGGCGCTTCCGGCCGATCACGCTGACGGCCGCGGCCGCGGTGCTCGCGCTGATCCCGCTGCTGCGCTCGAACTTCTTCGGGCCGATGGCGACCGCGCTGATGGGCGGCATCACGAGCGCGACCGTGCTGACGCTGTTCTACCTGCCCGCGCTGTACGCGACGTGGTTCCGCGTGAAGCGCGACGAACGCGACCCGCAGGACGGCCCGCCGCCAGGCGGCACGCCTGCCGCGCCGTCGGGAGCCTGACCATGGATCGATCGATGACCCTGAAAACGAAAGCCGTGCGGGCGCTCACGGTGGTGAGCATCGCCGGCCCGCTCGCGGGCTGCGCGTGGTTCGCACCGAGCGGCGAGCCGCCCGCGATGCCGTCGCCCGCGCACTACGGCGCCGCGCCGCAAGTCGAGCAGACCGTGTCCGCGCACGGCGTCGCGCAGCAGTTCGAGGTCGGCGCGCAGCCGGTGCCGGACTGGTGGAAACAGTACCGTTCCGATGCGCTGAACGCGCTCGTCGACGAAGGGCTGCGCAACAGCCCGACGCTGAGCGCGGCGTCGCATTCGCTGGATGCCGCGCGCGAACAGTTGCGCGGTCAGATCGGCAGCTCGATGCTGCCGTCGATCGACGCGGTCGGCCAGGCCACGCGCCAGCGCGCGCTCGGCGTGCCGATTCCCGCGCTCGGCGCGCCGACGCTGCTGTACGACACGTTCGTCGGGCAACTGCAGGCGAGCTACACGGTCGACCTGTTCGGTGTGTCGCGCTTCGCGAACCGCGCGCTCGCGAAACGCGTCGACGTCAGCGCGTTCCAGCTCGAATCCGCGCGGCGCGCGCTGGCCGCGAACATCGTCACCGCATCGATCACCGTGTCGGTGCTCAATGCGCAGATCGACACGACCGAGCGGCTCGTCGCGCTCGCGAACGACCAGGCGCACGACGCGGAGCGCCGCCATGCGCTCGGTTCGGCCTCGCGCAGCGACGCGCTGAATGCCCGGCAAAGCGCCGACACGTTCGCCGCGAGCCTGCCCGCGCTGCGCCAGCAGCGCGACTCGGCGCGTCACGCGCTGGCGGTGCTGGTCGGCCGCACGCCCGACCGGCCGCCGGCCGATCTGGCGCTCACCGATCTGCACCTGCCCGAGCAGGTGCCCGTCGTCGTGCCGTCGGACCTGCTGCAAAGCCGCCCGGACATCCAGGCCGCCGACGCGGGGCTGAAGGCCGCCGCCGCCGAAGTCGGCCTCGCGACCGCGCAGATGTTTCCGCAACTGTCGCTGTCGGCGGCGATGGGCAAAGGCGGCTTCAGCTGGCCGGCGATGCTGTCGGGCGCCGGTGCGATCTGGAACGTCGGCGCGTCGCTGAGCCAGCCGATCTTCCATGGCGGCGCGCTGCTCGCCCAGCGCCGCGCGGCGAAGGCGACCTACGAGGCCGCGGTCGACCAGTACAAGCAGGCGGTGCTCGGCGCGTTCCAGAACGTCGCCGATTCGCTCGCGGCGCTCGAGCACGACGCGGAGGCGCTCGATGCGTCGTCGCGCGCCGCGCTGTCCGCACGGGGCGCATACGACGATGCGGCCGCCCGCGTGCGGCTCGGCGCGTTGCCGCCGTCGGCGGCGCGCGCGAGCGAGCTGCAGTACCGCAATGCGCGGCTCGACGAGATTCGCGCGACCGGCGCACGGTTCGCGGATACCGCGCGGCTTTACCAGGCGATGGGCACGCCGCCGGCCGACACCGGCGACAAGTCCGCTAAAACCGGCCACGCGGCCGGCGACGGCACGGCCGGCACGCAGGCACGCGCCGCCACGCCCGACGCCGCCGTCCCTTCTGCGCAATAACCAGCCCCCTTCGATCGGACGCGCGTGCGGATTCCCGCCACGCGCGTCCGATCGCCGCTCTTTCGCTTGACCCTCACGTAGCGTAACGTTCGAGACTCCAGTGTGCGCACCGAACGGAGGAACGAATGCGGCTGAAAGTGGGAGACCTGGCGAAACGCAGCGGGCTGACCGTCCGCACGCTTCATCACTATCACGCAATCGGCCTGCTGACGCCTTCGGCGCGCGCCGACAACGGCTACCGGCTGTACGACCGCGACGACATCGCCCGGCTCCACCAGATCCAGGCCCTGCGTCGCTTCGGACTGTCGCTCGCCGAAATCGGCGACTACCTGAACCAGCCCGGTACCCCGCTCGTCGATCTCGTCGCCAGGCAGATCGCGTCGCTCGACCGCCAGCTCGCGCAAACCGCGCAGCTGCGCGAGCGGCTCGCGAGCCTGCATGCGCAGCTCGCGGCGGGCACCGAGCCGGAACTGGCCGATTGGCTCACCACACTGGAGTTGATGACCGTGTACGACAAATATTTTTCCGAGGAAGAACTCGCGCGCCTGCCGATGTACCAGAAGAGCCAGGCCGGCGACGCGGAATGGATCGCGCTCGTCGCCGAAGTGCGCGCGCTGCACGAGGCGGGCGTGCCCGCCGAGGACGAGCGCGTCCGTGCGCTCGCCGCGCGCTGGATGGCGCAACTGGTGCGCGACACGAACAATGATCCGCGCCTGCTCGCGAAGCTGAACCTGATGCACGAGCACGAACCGTCGATGCAGTCGAAGATCGGCATTTCGACCGCGTTGCGCGACTATGTGCTGCGCGCTTCGGCGGAAACGAAGATGCGGCTCTTCGAGAAGTATCTGGAGCCGGACGAGATCCGCTTCATGCGGGCGCACTACCGCGAACGCTCGATGGAATGGCCGCAACTGATGGCCGACGTACGCGACGCGATCGATGCGGGCGCGCAGCCCGATTCGCCGCAAGGCCGCGCGCTCGCGCAGCGCTGGCTCGAGCTGTTCTGCAGCTACGCGGGCCACGATCCGGCCACGCACGCGAAATTCCGCCACGCGCTGATGAACGAGCCGGCGCTGACGAAGGATTCGTGGACCGACGACACGCTGCTCGGTTTCGTGCGCGCAGCGATGGCGCAGTTGGCGCCGGTGCGCTGATCGCGTGACGGGCGCGCGGCACGCGGGTTTCCCGTGTGCCGCCCGTTTCACCATGGGGAGCCGGCATCGCGCGCACGGTGGTCAGCATCCGCCTAATCGTTGCGCATGCTGATCCCGCGCCAGCGCTGCGTCATGTAACGCAGAAACGCGGGCTGCGCCTTCAGGTCCGCGTTCGGCACGGGCGCCGCGCCGCCGTCGACGAACTTGCCGTTGATCGTCACGGTTTCCTCGCCGCGCAGCACGTATTTCGTGCCCGCGTCGACCAGGAAGTACTTGACCTGATCGGCGCTCACGTCCCCCCGGCAACCAATCTTGTACGCGAACAGGAACTGCTTGCGGCCGTTGCCGAGCAGGTCGCGCATTTCGATCGACTTCGGCACGACATCGAGAATCACGTCGACCGGGCAATCCTTCACGTAGTCACGCACCGTCCAGTCGGGGTGGCCGTCGAGCGTCGCGGACACCTTGAGCTCGACGTCGTCGCCGGACGCGGTTCTGGCGAGCGTCACCACGTGCGCGCCGGCCGCATCGGTCCACGTGTAGTCGGCGGCATGCGCCGGGCTGGCCAGCGCTGTGACTGCGAGCCACAGGCAACGCGAAAGGGCATGTCTTTTCATCGGCGGGAGCGAAAGCGCTGAAATCGAACGCGCCATTATCGGCAAAGCCGCGTGCCGCCGCCAGCCGCGCGCGACCCGCCCGTTCAGCGCTCGCGCGAGCCGAGCCCGAGCGCCCTCATCCGCCGGTACAGCGTCCGCTCGCTCAATCCGAGTTGTTCGGCCAGCGCCTTGCGCGTGCCGTCGAACGTGCGCGTGATACGAACCAGCTCAGCATCCGACACGCCGCGCGCGTCGGCCGTCTGCGCGTGAGGCACCGCCGCTGCCGCGACGAGTTCGGCCGGCAGATGTTCGACGCGGATCGTCCCGTCGTCCGCGAACAGGCACGCGCGTTCAAGCACGTTGCGCAGCTCGCGGATGTTGCCGGGCCACGCATACGCATCGAGGCATGCCCGCGCGCGCTCGGTCAGCGTGAATGGCCGTGCATTCGCGTCGCCCGCCTTGCCGCGCGCATTCGCGATCCGCCGCAGGATCGATTCGGCCAGCAGCGCGACGTCGCCCTGCCGTTCGCGCAGCGCCGGCAGCGGGATCGGAAAAGCGTTGATCCGGTAGTAAAGATCCTGCCGGAACCGGCCGTCGTCGATCATCTCGCGCAGCGGCTTGTGCGTGGCCGCGACCAGCCGGAAATCCGCACGCAGCGCCTCGACGCCGCCCACGCGCCGGAACGTGCCCGATTCGATCAGCCGCAGCAGCTTCACCTGCATCGGCAGCGGCACGTCGCCGATCTCGTCGAGAAACAGCGTGCCGCCCTGCGCAGTTTCGACGAGGCCCGGCTTGCGCTGGTTCGCGCCGGTGAACGCGCCCTTCTCGTAGCCGAACAGTTCGCTCTCGAACAGCGTCTCGGCGATCCCCGAGCAATCGACGACGACGAACGGCCCCATTGCGCGGTCGCTCGCCTCGTGCAGCGCGCGGGCGAACAACTCCTTGCCGGTGCCCGATTCACCGAGCAGCAACACCGGCAGTGTCGACGGCGCCACGCGCTGCAATGCGCCGAGCGCCGCGTTGAACGCGTCCGAGCCGCCGACGAGCCCTTCCGCGCTCGGCTGCGCCGATGCGCTGCGCACGGTCGTCAGCCGCTCGACATACGCGATCACGTTGCCGTGTGCATCGAAGATCGGCCGCAGCTCGACGTCGACATGCTCGGGGCCGCGCGGCGTGTGATGGATGTGCAGCACGCGGTTCAGCCCGCGCGACTCGAGCGCCTGCTTCATCGGGCAATGCTCGCCGGCCTGGTCGCACGGCACGTCGTAGTGGTGCGACACCTGGAAACAGTGCCGGCCCACGTGCTCGACGCCGGCCACGCCGAACTGGCGCCGATACGCATCGTTCGCCGCGAGGATGCGGTAGTCGGGGTCGACCACGATCATCGGCTGCGGGTCCTGCTCGAGATACGCGACGAGTGCGTGGACATCCGGCATCGCGTCGCGGCGCGGAACAGGGACGATCGGAATGGTGTCGTGCGGATTCATGCGGCGGCTCGCTCGGCGAAGGGGCGCCCGGACGGACTGCCAGGCTGGCTGCCAATTCTGCCACGACACTGCCAGCTGTGGCAGTCCTCGTCTGCCGCCGGATGTCGCCGCCACCTTCTCAGGGCCGCCGACGCCCCGAAAACCCGTGCTGAATCAAGCCCCTGCCACATCGGCGGATGCTGCGCCACAGACTGGCACGCTTCTTGAAACAAAGACCGCGATTGCAGATGCAGAACCCCGTTCGAGGACACCCCGTGAGCAACGCCCCCGCCCTGTCGATCGAAGGCTTTTTCGACCCGGCCACCCACACCGTCAGCTATCTCCTGCTCGATACCGCGAGCCGCGCATGCGCGCTGATCGACAGCGTGCTCGACTACGACCCGAAATCCGGCCGCACGCGCACCGCCAGCGCCGACCGGCTGATCGCGCGCGTCGCCGAACTCGGCGCGACCGTGCACTGGCTGCTGGAGACGCATGTTCATGCCGACCATCTGTCGGCTGCGCCGTACCTTAAAGCACGGGTCGGCGGCCAGATCGCGATCGGTTCGCACGTGCGCCGCGTGCAGCACGTGTTCGGCACGCTGTTCAACGCAGGGCCGGGCTTTGCGGAAGACGGCCGCCAGTTCGACCGGCTCGTCGACGACGGCGACACGCTCGCGCTCGGCGCGCTGACGATCCGCGCGCTGCACACGCCGGGCCACACGCCCGCGTGCATGACCTACTGCGTGGACGACGCGACGCAGCGCGCGGCGTTCGTCGGCGACACGCTGTTCATGCCCGACTACGGCACGGCCCGCTGCGACTTCCCCGGCGGCGACGCGCGCACGCTGTACCGCTCGATCGCGCGCGTGCTGGCGCTGCCGCCCGACACGCGCCTGTACCTGTGCCACGACTATCAGCCGGGCGGCCGCGACGTGCAGTTCGTGACGACCGTCGCCGAGCAGCGCCGCGCGAACGTGCACGTGAAGGACGGCGTGAGCGAGGACGATTTCGTCGCGATGCGCACCGCGCGCGACGCGACGCTCGACATGCCCGTGCTGATGCTGCCGTCCGTGCAGGTCAACATGCGCGCCGGCCACCTGCCCGAGCCCGAGAACAACGGCGTGCGCTACCTGAAGATTCCGCTCGACGCGATCTGAGCGCCCGCACCCCACCGAGAACCCCGACATGACCACCCTCCGCAAGCTGACCGACACGCTGTCGGTCTCGCCGCAGATCGCGGCGGCCGACCTGCCCGCGCTTCACGCGGCGGGCATCCGCGCGATCATCTGCAACCGGCCCGACGGCGAAGGCGCCGACCAGCCGACCGTCACCGAGATCCGCGCGGCCGCCGCGCCGCTCGGTATCGACGTGCATTACCTGCCGGTCGATACCGGCAAGGTGACCGACGACCAGGCTGCGCAGTTCGGCGCGCTCGTCGCGTCGCTCGACGGGCCCGTGCTCGCGTACTGCCGCAGCGGCACGCGCTCGGCCACGCTGTGGGCGCTGTCGCAGGCGGGGCTGCGTCCGCTGGACGACCTCGTCGCCACCGCCGGCCCGGCCGGCTACGACCTGAGCGCGCTTGCATCGCGTGTCACGCAAAACAGCCGCCACACGGCGCCGGCCGTCGACGCACGGCACGACATCGTGATCGTCGGCGCGGGTGCCGCCGGCATCGCGGTCGCGTCGAGCCTGCTCGCGCGCGACGCGTCGCTCGACATCGCGGTGATCGATCCCGCCGACGTCCACTATTACCAGCCCGGCTGGACGATGGTCGGCGCGGGCGTGTTCCAGCCCGGCACCACCGCGCGGCCGATGACCGACGTGCTGCCGCGCGGTGTACACCGCATCCGGGCCGCCGTCGCGGGCTTCGAGCCCGGCGCGCACGTCGTGGTGCTCGACGGCTGCCGGCGCATCGGTTATCGCAAGCTCGTCGTGTGCCCGGGGCTCAAGCTCGACTGGCACGCGATCGACGGCCTCGCCGACACGCTCGGCCACAACGGCGTCACGTCGAACTACCGCTACGATCTCGCGCCGTACACGTGGGAACTCGTGCGCGCGTTCCGCGGCGGCAATGCGCTCTTCACGCAGCCGCCGATGCCGATCAAGTGCGCGGGCGCGCCGCAAAAGGCGATGTACCTGTCGTGCGATCACTGGCGGCGCACGGGGCGCCTCGACGCCGCGAACGTCGAATTCCTGAATGCAGGCGGCGCGTTGTTCGGCGTCGCCGATTACGTACCCGCGCTGATGGAGTACGTGAAAAGCTACGACATCGCACTGTCGTTCGGCCACAACCTCGTCGCGATCGACGGGCCCGCGCGCCGTGCGACGTTCTCGCGCGCGCTGCCCGACGGCGGCAAGGCAACCGTCGAGCGGTCGTTCGACATGATCCACGTCGTGCCGCCGCAGAAGGCGCCGGACTTCGTGCGCGCAAGCCCGCTCGCCGACGCGGCCGGCTGGATCGACGTTGATCCGGCGACGCTGCGCCACAAGCAGTTCGAGGACATCTACGCGCTGGGCGACGTCACCAACACGACCAACGCGAAAACGGCCGCGGCCGCCCGCAAGCAGGCGCCCGTCGTCGCGCACAACCTGCTTGCATCGCTCGGCCGCGCGCACGGCGACGCCACCTACGACGGCTACGGCTCGTGTCCGCTCACCGTCGAGCGCGGCAAGATCGTGCTCGCCGAATTCCTGTACGGCGGCAAGGTCGCGCCGACCTTCCCCGCGTGGCTGATCGACGGCACGCGCCCGTCGCGGCTCGCGTGGCTGCTCAAGGAGCGCGTGCTGCCGCCGCTCTACTGGAAGGCGATGCTCAAGGGCCGCGAATGGCTCGCGAAGCCCGCGATCGCACGGTGACCGGAGCGCGATGACGTCATGCTGATTTCCCTCGTACTCGGCGGCTTCGTCGGCGCCGTGCTCGGCCTGACCGGCGCCGGCGGCGGCATTCTCGCGGTGCCCGCGCTCGTCGTCGGGATGAGCTGGCCGATGCAGCAGGCCACGCCCGTCGCGCTCGTCGCAGTGGCGGGCAGCGCCGCGCTCGGCGCGCTCGAAGGTTTTCGCCGCGGGCTCGTGCGCTACCGCGCGGCGCTGCTGATGGCGGTGGCCGGCGTGCCGCTGACCACGCTCGGCGTGCGGCTCGCGCACGTGCTGCCGCAGCGCCTGCTGCTCACGCTGTTCGCGCTGACGATGCTGGTCGTCGCCGCTCGCCTGTTGCGGCAGGCGCTGCGGCGGCAGGCGACCGATACGGACACGTCGCCGCTGTGCGTCGGCCGCGTGAATCCCGACACGGGCCGGCTCGTGTGGTCGTGGCCCGTAGGCATCGCGCTGGCGTCGACCGGCGCGGTCACGGGCTTGATGACGGGGCTGCTCGGCGTCGGCGGCGGTTTCGTGATCGTGCCGATGCTGCGCAAGTTCACGAACGTGTCGATGCATGGGGTGGTCGCGACGTCGCTGATGGTGATCGCGCTGGTCGGCACCGGCGGCGTGCTCGCGACGCTCGTGTCGGGCACGCGCGCGCCACTCGACGTGACGCTGTGGTTCACCGTCGCGACCGCGCTCGGCATGGCCGCCGGCCGCGGTGCGTCGCGCCACCTCGCCGCGCGGCATGTGCAGGCCGGTTTTGCGGCCGTGCTCGTGTGCGTCGCGCTCGGCTTGCTGGCCAAGGCGGCGTTCGGCGCATGAACGACGGCGACGCGCCGGCGATCGTTGCGCACCGCCAAAACGAAACGCCCGGCCCGACTCGTCGTCGGCACCGGGCGTTTTTCATGATGGCCGCAATCGGCGTGTCAGGCCGCGAACCCCGCCAGCCGCTTGCGCTCCTGACGCAGCATCACGAAGTTCGCGATCACGACGCCGGCCGTCACCGCGATGATGAACAGCGTCGCGAGCGCGTTCATCTCCGGGTTCAGGCCAAGGCGCACGCGCGAGAACACGACGAGCGGCAGCGTCGTCGAGCCGGGGCCCGACAGGAACGCCGACAGCACCAGATCGTCGATCGACAGCGTGAACGACAGCAGCCAGCCCGCGATCAGCGCCTGCGAGATCAGCGGCAGCGTGATCGTGAAGAACACCTTCAGCGGCGTCGCGCCGAGATCGAGCGCGGCTTCTTCCAGCGATGGATTCAGCTCGCGCACGCGCGACTGCACGATGATCGCGACGTACGAGATGCACAGCATCACGTGGCCGAGCCAGATCGTGAACACGCCGCGCTCGGCCGGCCAGCCGATCCACTTCGCCAGCTCGATGAACAGCAGCAGCAGCGAGATCCCCTGGATCACCTCGGGAATCACGAGCGGCGCGTTGATCATCCCGCTGAACAGCGCGAAGCCGCGAAAGCGCCCCATCCGCGCGAGCACGAAGCCGGCCCACGTGCCGATGAACACCGACGCGAACGCGGTCAGCACGCCGATCTTCAGCGACAGCCACGCGGCCGTCAGCAGCTCGTCGTCCTCGACGAGCGCCGCGTACCAGCGGAACGAGAAGCCCGACCACACGGTGACGAGCTTCGACTCGTTGAACGAATAGACGATCAGGCTGATGATCGGGATGTACAGGAACGCAAAGCCGACGAACAGCGCCGCGAACTGCAGGTAGCGATTCGGCTTCATCGACGGCCTCCCTGTTCCTTCGCCTGGAAGTGCTGGAACATCGCCATCGGCACGAGCAGCAGCAGCACCATCGCGCAGGTCACGGCAGACGCCATCGGCCAGTCCGCGTTGTTGAAGAACTCGTTCCACATCACGCGGCCGATCATCAGCGTATTCGCGCCGCCGAGCAGCTCCGGAATCACGTACTCGCCGACCGCCGGGATGAACACCAGCAGGCAGCCCGCGATGATGCCGTTCTTCGACAGCGGCAGCGTGATCTGCACGAACGCCTTCCACGGCTTCGCGCCGAGGTCGTAAGCGGCTTCGAGCAGGCGCAGGTCCATCTTCACGAGGTGCGCATAGAGCGGCATCACGAGGAACGGCAGGTACGAATACACCATCCCGATGTATACCGCGTAGTTGGTGCGGTACAGCTCGATCGGCGTATGCGTGAGCCCGATCCACATCAGGAAGTT
>NZ_BCPP01000078.1:0-12752 GCF_016586125.1 Burkholderia sp. E168m23 | reverse complement strand
TTCCTTGGTTCCCTCGATGATGCGGTGTCCGTATCGTTCGCGTATTCATCAGACTTATCGACCGATGACGGCGGGTTCCTTCGACGGCGAAACGACGGCGCAAAATATTGCGTTGGTTTCAAACCACTTTGACTCCGGTGGTTTTTGTAATGGCATACTCAAGCCTGGGCGCTGCGCAGAGGCGTTGTCACTTCCAGAGGCGTGGCGGCGCAAATAATGTGCGCTTCTTCATGTGCTGTTTTCGTGCACGCTTGCATGTCTTGACGCCGCGGGTCCAGGAATCCGTTTCATATGAATTACAGTTCACCGATCAGTGGCTCCCCCACGAGATGCGATGTCGACGACGAACGCACGCGCTCGCGCGCGGCATGGCTGACGAGTGAATTCCGCGCGAGCTATGCATGGCTGAAGTCGAAACTGCAAAGGCGCGTCGGCTCGCCTGCCGATGCGGAGGATCTCGCGTCGTCGTCGTTCGCGGAACTTGCCGGTATGCAGGACCTGACAGCGGTGCGCGATGCACGCGCCTTTCTCACGGTCATCGCCCAGCGCCTCACCTATGAAATGTGGCGCCGCCGCGACCTGGAACGCGCGTATCTGGAAACGCTTGCCCATCGGGAAGAAGCCGTCACCCCGTCGGCGGAAAGCATGGCGGAAGTGACACAGGCGCTCTTGCTCGTGGATCAGGCGTTGAACGGCCTGTCACCCAACGCGAAAAGCGCTTTCGTGATGAGTCAGATCGACGGCCTCACGCACGCTGAAATCGCCGAGCGGCTCGGCGTGTCGGTGAGCATGGTGCGCAAATATATCGCGCAGGCCTTGACGCAGTGCTATCTGATGACATGAGCCGGCGGCACCCGCGTCGGCGCTCGGCTGCCGGCTGACCTTCTTCCCTGCCGTTCGTTGTCGCGAACATGCCGCTTTCACTGCGCCGTACCGGGTCGCTCCAGTTGCCGTGCGACGATGTCGATCACCCGGACGGGCGCTGTCTCGAGTTGCGAGTCGTGATCCGTCACGAGCGCCGCGAACAGGCGAAAGGCGGCCGGATCGAATCCGTAGCGGCCTTCCTCTCCCGATTCATAGGCATCGCCGGCGATACGTTCGTATTCGTCGGCCGCATGCAGGTGTCGCCCACCGTAGCCGAGCTCGCGCAGCATCGCGGCGGCCATCGCCACGCGCAGCAGGATGCGCAGCGCGGTCAGCGAGCCAGCCCCGGCGCGCAGCGCTTCGAGCTGAAGGTGATACTCCAGCGAAAGCGCATCGCGAATGGTTTTCGGTAAAGGCAGAAGTTCCGTCTTGTCCGCCCGCGACCGGACCCTCGACTGGTCGAGACGCTGCGTCCACCCTCTCATCTTCGGTTCGCCATCCGTCCGCACGCATTCGTCATGCCGTTCCGCCGACCGTCATGTCGTCCACGCGAACGGTAGGCTGCCCCACGCTCACGGGCACCGACTGGCCGGCCTTGCCGCACACGGCGCGGCCCGTGTCGAGTTCGAGGTTGTTGCCGACCATGCTGATTTTCTGAATCGTTTCCAACCCGTTGCCGGTGATCGTCGCGCCTTTCACGGGTGCGCAGAGCTTGCCGTTTTCGATCAGGAATGCTTCTGACGCCTCGAACACGAACTGCCCGCTCGTGATGTCGACCTGCCCGCCCTCGAGCCCCGCCACGTATATCCCGCGCTTCACCGACGCAATGATCTCGTCGTGCTCGCGATCGCCATTGAGCATGAACGTGTTGGTCATGCGCGGCATCGGCAACACCGCATAGCCCTCGCGGCGGCCATTGCCCGTCGGCCGCATGTTCATCAGCCGCGCGTTGAGCGAGTCCTGCATGCAGCCGCGCAACACGCCGTCCTCGATCAACACCGTGCGTTGCGTCGGACAGCCCTCGTCGTCGACATTGAGGGAGCCGCGGCGGCCTTCGAGCGTGCCGTCGTCGACGATGGTGACGTTGCGCGCCGCCACTTGCTCGCCGACGCGGCCCGCGAACACCGACGTCTTGCGCCGTATGCCGTCGGCCTCGAGACCATGGCCCACGGCTTCGTGCAACAGCACGCCGTTCCAGCCCGGCCCGACGACGACGGTCATCGTTCCCGCCGGCGCGGGCCGTGCATCGAGTTTCGTCAGCGCGGCTTCGACGCGGTCGTACACCAGCGTGCGGAGGTCGTCGTCCGACCACGAAGCGAGCTCGTAGCGGCCGCCGATCCCGCCGCTCGCGCTTTCGACCCGGTCGCCCGATTTGACCCGAACGTTGATCGCCAGTCGCAGCATGGGTCGCACGTCGCCGACGCCGAGTCCGTCGCAACGCGCGATCCACACCGTCTCGTGCGTCGCGGCGAGCATGGCGTTGACCTCGACCACGCGCCGATCCTTCGAACGCGCCAGTTCGTCGACGCGCTTGAGCAGCGCGAGTTTCCGCTCCGCGCCGATCGCGCCGAGTGAGGCGCTCGGAAGATAGATCGATCGCGCCGCCGCGGAGCCGGCTGGTTCGCCGCGAGGCGTTACGCGGGAAAGAACCTCCGGTCCCGACCGAATCTGCCGCGCGATCGTGCGCAACGCGTCCGCCCCGATTCGTTGCGAACTTGCGAACGTCGTCTCCTCGCCGTTCAGCACGCGAATGCCGAATCCCGAATCGCACTGCCAGGCGCCGCCCCGCACGGCGCCGCCTTCGAGCGACCACGATTCGGCGATCGACTCCTTCAGATAGATGTCGGCAAAGTCGCCGGACTGCCCGAGCGCGCTGTTCAGCGCGGCGAACAAATGCGTTTCGTCGATGCCGTGTTTGTCGAGCAGCCCGGCATACGCCGCGTGACGCATGTCGTCGAGCGAGGGGCCGCGGGTGTCAGTCAGGGTTTCGTGCGTGTCCAGCATGGTGTCGTACCGGTATGTGACAGGAAAGGATGGCCGCGCATCGCGCGCGTCAGCTGCCGCCGATTCTCATTTCATCGATCAGCCACGAACCCGTGCGGAAGCTTCCTCTGGTCACGGTGTCGGCCCCCACGGCGAGCAGGCCGGAAAACATCGCATTCAGATTCGACGCGATCGTGATACCGGTGACCGGAAAACGGATCTGGCCGTTCTCCACCCAGAACCCCTTCGCGGCACGCGAGAAATCGCCGGTCAGCCGATTTACGCCGCCGCCTGCCATCTCGGTGACGAACAGGCCGCGATCGAGCCTTTCCAGCATCGCGTCGATCCCGTCCGAGTTCGTGGTTTTCGCACTGAGCACTTCGAGGTTGTGCGGGCCCCAGCCGTTGCCGGTCGGCGCCATGCCGAGACGCCGGGCCGCGTACAAGCCAAGAAAATAGCCGCGCAACACGCCTGACTCGACAACCGATCGCCGAGAGACGGCAACGCCATCGGAGTCGAAGCAGCGACTCGCCATTCCCCTGGAGACGAATGGATCTTCGTATAACTGAATGTGATCGGCAAAGACTGGGGTGCCGAGACGGCGAGTCAGGTACGAGCCCGCCCGATAAAGCGCATCGCCGGATGCCGCGTTGACGAACTCGCCGAGCAGCGACATCGCGGCCATCGGCTCGAACAACACGGGGCAACGCTGCGTTTCAATCTGCGTGCCGCCCAGCAGCGCGAGCGCGCGCGTTGCGGCTTGCGTGCCGATCCGCGCGGGTGCGTCGAGATCGGCATAAGCGCGCGCGCCGTCGCTCCAGAATCCCATCTGTTTCTCGCCAGTGCCGGCCGCGATAGGCATGCACGACACGAAATGCGCGGACCACGGCACGCTGTGCCCGAACCCCTCGCTGGTCGCGAGCAGCGACAACCCCGCGGAAGTTCCGACGCTGGCGCCGTTGGTCGTCACGATGGCAGGGCTCGTGGAAAACGCGGCCTCTTCCACGCGACGGGCATCGTCGAGCATGTCATCGAGCGACAGATCGAGCGGATGATACAAGTCCAGATCGATGAAGTCCCTGGCGAGCAAGTCCGCCGGGGCCGGGCCGGCAGCAACATCGACGTCCGTGACCGACGCGATGTCGATGGCGGCCGCCACCGCACCGGCAAGGCCGTCGGGGGACAAATCGGACGAGGTCGTCGCGCCGCGTCGGCCATTGCGATAGACCGCGAGCGAGATAGATGAAGACAGTCGAAGGCTCCGTTCGGTCGGCATCCGGTTGCGCACGGTCGCCGTCCGCGATTCGACATGATCGACCTCCACACGGACGCCGTCGGCCCCTGCTCGTCGTGCCAGATCGAGCGCACATTCGGCCGCCGCCTCCAGATCGGATTTCACGTCGCGCCATTGCGTACCGCCGTCATGCATGGAAACCACTCCGAGTGTTGAATTGTCGTGTGCCCCACGCGCCTGCCCGTCTGCCGAGACGTTTTCGCGTCATGTCGACCGGGAGCACATTGGAAATAGTCTATCGGGCGCGATCGGAATTTTTTTACGAAAGAAATCGCCGTCTCGCGAATTCGTGGAATCGTTTTGCGCGCACGCCGGCGTATCCGGAATTTACGTTCGACGCGCGCTTTTTCTCAGATGACTTACGCGCAGCGCTGCGTCAGCCCGATCAAACGATCGCCGATGCTCGTGCCGACCGTTTTCATGGCCTTCGTGCCCTCACCGTAGTGAGACCGAAACCGCGCGATGAGTGAGGAATCCACCAACTCGATCCGCTCGAGGGCCTTCTCGCCTCGCGAAGCTTCTTCGCCGCGCTCCACCGCGCGCTTCGACGTTTCGTCCGCGAGTTGCATGAAGCGCCGGTCGTCGTCGGGCGTCCAGTTGCAGGCCGCGCGTAACAATTCCCAACGCGCGCCCGCAAGCCCGAATATGAAATCGGTGACGATCGCGGCATCGCCGAGCGGCTGAGCGACCAACACGAGAAGCCTTGTCGCCAACGCGTGTGCGGCGCCGGCTGCCGCAGCGTCGGCCTTCGCGAGCGCCTGCTTGATCGCGGCCAGTTCCGAGTCGAGCGGCCCTGCCGCCCGCGCCGGATCATGCTGCGCGACAAGCCGGTCGCGAATCGACAGCAACGCCGCATCGTCGCCGATCAACTCAGACATCTCGCCGCCGGACAGCAGATCCGTGACCAGCATTTGCGGCAGCCGCGAGAGATTCGCTCCCACCGGAACGGCGTCAAGCCACTGCGCGACGAACTCCGCTCCGTTCAGATGGATACTGCGATAGCTCGACAGCGATTCCACCACGGCCAGCACGTTGGCCGGAATACCCAGCGTTCTTGCGCAATCGTCCATGTCCGCGGTGTTGCAGACGAACTGAATGGCGCTGCCGATTTCGCCGTCCCATATCGCTTCGGAAGGCGCGGCTCGCTTGCGATCCAGCCACACGCGCAACGCGGCAAGGCGCTCCGTCTTGAGCTGGGCGTTGCCGCCGAATGCGTTCGGTGCAACGGCGATCGCCGCCGGCAACGCCGTCACGGAGCCGAGGTGGTTGTCGATGAAGCCGGCCAGTTGCGTGGCGGAGCGATTACCGACCACGCGGCCGAGCTCCTTGCCGCCGCGCAGCAGGATCAGCGTCGGAATACCGCGAACGCCGAATCGTTCGCGAACGCCTGCATTCTCGTCCACGTCGATCTTCACGAACGCCACGTTGCCTTCAAATTGCTCGCTCAATTTCGACAGCGTCGGCGCGAGCGCCTTGCACGGACCGCACCAGGGCGCCCAGAAGTCGACCAGTACGGGCAGCGGGTTGTTGATCACGTCGGCTTCGATGGTTTCCAGCGTCACTGCTTTCAGATTGCTCATGGATCGATCTTGTCCTGTTTCGTTTGTTGGCGCGCCGCACAGTGTTCAAATGCACGGCGTCGGTTGGGATCGTGGCGCTCAGCACAGTTGCGTTCCGACGTATGCGCGGCTGCCGGCGTTTGAATCCTTCGCTTCGTCGGCCGCGTCCTGTCGTGCTTCCGGTGCCGCCGGTGCGGGAAAATCGAGCGTCGTGTCGTGAAACGCCAGCAGTTCCTTGCGATGCGCGACGCTGACGACCGTGGCCTGAGGCAAACGCTCGATTAGCAAACCGTAAAGTTCCTTCTCGCTCTGGCTATCGAGTGCGGACGTGCATTCGTCGAGGAACACCGTGGAAGGTTTGGCGAGCAGCACGCGCGCAAATGCCACGCGCTGTTGCTCGCCGCCGGACAGCCGTGTGCTCCAGCGGTCCTCGACATGGAGCAAGGGCGCATAGGCCGACAATCCGCATGCGTGCAGCAGTGCCTCGCATTCGCTGTCGGGGTACGCCGAAGCGTCGCGCGGATAGGTCACGGCCGCCTTCAGCGAGCCCGGCGGGATATAGCTGCGTTGCGGCAAGAAGAACGTGCCGGCTGCCGGACGCACGATCGTGCCTTCGCCGTAGGGCCATAGGCCGGCCAGCGCGCGCAGCAACGTGCTTTTCCCGCATCCCGAGCGACCTCGCACGAGGCACCGCCGGCCGGCCAGGAGCACGAAGTCGGGCACGCGCGACAGTGTGTCGCCGGACGCGTCGCGCAAGACGAGCCCGCTCGCAGCGACCGCTCCGGTGCGGCTTTCGTGAAGCGCGATGTCCTGCCGCGGCTCATGCTCGCTCACATGCAGGAATTCGCGCAAACGGTTGGCCTCTGCACGCCACGACGTAAAACCCGGATAGGCTTGCCAAAAAAATGCCAGCGACCCCGTGACGGAATTAAATGCGCTGTTCGCTTTCATCAGCCCGCCGAGCGTCAGCCCGCCCGACATCAGCTGCGGCAGCATCAGCAAGGTCGGAACGATCGGAATGACCGAACTGAACTGGCCGACGATACTGGTGAAGAACGAGAGGCGCGTATTCACCCACAGCGTCGCGTAGAGATTCGATACCACGAAGCGAAACGATGCCTGCAGACGCCCCTGCTCGGACGTTTGCCCCCGAAAAAACGCGATCTGTTCCGCGAATTCACGCACGCCCACCATGAGCACGCGAAAATCGCCCTCGAGACGATGCTGTCTCGCCGTCAGCGTGATGAGCCTGCGGCCCAGATAGTGCGTCGCCGCGAAAATGACGCCGGTGTAGGCAAATGAGGCGAACACCAGATAACCGTGCAATACGTACGACGATCCGCCGACATGTATCTGCAACGGGCCGCCCATGCGCCACAGCACGACGCTGAACGATACGATGCTGACCGGTACTGAAAGAAGCCCGAGACCCAGCAGCAGCGTGTCGTTGACGAACAGCTTCACGTCTTCCGCGATACGCTGATCGACGTTCTCGAGTTCCCGGTCGCGTTCGATCCGGTAATAGTTGTTGCGTGCGAGCCATTTTTCGGCGAGCCACGTCGTGAGCCACCGGCGCCAGCGAATCTGCACGATTTGCTGCAGCACCGCTCCGGTAATATGCACGACCGCGCCGGCCATCGCCACGAGCAGGAAACGCACGAGCAGCTCCGGCAGCACCTTGAATCGGGAAGCGCCGATCGCATCGTAGAACATGCCGGTCCAGTTGTTGTTCCACAGCATCACGTACGTCGTGGCCCAACTCGACCCGATCACGAGCATCAGCAACATCAGCGAGAAAACGCCTTCGCGCGTACGCCAGTACGGCAGCAGCAGGCGCCACACCGGCGGAAAGCGGCGGCGCGCTTGAGCGTCTTCCGCGCGGTCAACGGGGAAAGCGCCGTTCACCGTCATTGGTGCGCCTCGGGCGGTTGCATCACGAAGTTGATCTTGTTGAGACCACCGCCCTGGAGCGCCGCCAGAATGGTCGCGACCTTGCCGTACTCGACGTGCTGATCCGCGTTGATGTTGACCGCGGGCGGCTCGCCCTGCGCCGCGGCCTCGGCCACGCGTGCCTTCAATGCATCCGCGTCGACCGGCTGCTTGTTCCACAGCACCGTCTTGTCGGCGGTGATCGACAGATCGATGTCCTGCGTTTTCGACACGGCCGGCTGCGCGGCCGCCTGCGGAAGATCGACCTTCACCGCCTTGTTGATGACGGGCAGCGTCACGATGAAGATGATCAGCAACACCAGCATGACGTCGATCAGCGGCGTCATGTTGATGTCGTTCATGACGCCTTCGTCGCCGCCGCCATCGGTAATCATTGACATGGCGGGCTCCTTCAGGCGGCCAGGTTGGGCGTGGCGCGCTTGGCCGCGACCGGTGCGCCGACCGGCCGGCTGGCATCGGCACGGGCCTTCGCGCCGGTGACGAAATACACGTGCAACTCGTGCGCGAAGCGGTTCAGCCGATGGCTCACGCGCTTGTTGCCGCGGTTCACGTAGTTGAAGCCGAGCACCGCCGGAATCGCGACGAACAGCCCGATCGCCGTCATCACGAGCGACTCGCCCACCGGGCCGGCAACGTGATCGAGGCTGGCCTGCCCCGACATACCGATCGCCATGAGTGCGTGATAGATACCCCAGACAGTACCGAACAGCCCCACGAACGGCGCGGTGCTGCCGATCGAGCCCAGCACGGCCAGGCCGTTCTGCAGGCGCGCGACTTCGTCGTCGAATGCGTTGCGCAGCCCGCGCGCCACCCATTCGCTCGCGCTCAGGCTGCCTTGCATCGATGGTTCGTTGCCCGCATGCTGTTCATTCGCTTCGCGCCCGGCAAGCACCAGCGCACGATAAGGATTGTCGCCGCGCTCGCCCAGCGCCGCGATGCCGTCGCTGATCGACGCACTGGACCAGAAACCCGTTTGCGCGCGCTTGCCGAGCGATTCGAGGCGCCGATTGGAAAATCCTTTCGTCAGTATCACGAACCATGAGACGACGGACATGCCGATCAGGAAAACGAAGATGAAGCGGGTGACGAAGTCGCCCTGTTGCCAGACGTTGGCGATGCCATACTGTTCCATGTGTTGCTCCGATTGGTGCGGGTTCAGTCGTTCAGGTTGAATGCGATGGGTTGGGTAGCTTCGACCGAGCGCGCGATGCCCGCGGTCTCGTACGGATGACAGCGGCCGGCACGGATCGCCGCGACGGCGGCCGCGTCGAGCAGCGGCGAACCGCTGCTCTGCGCCACGCGCGCGGACGTCACCGCGCCGTCGGTACCGATACTCAGATGCACGACTACGGTGCCTTCCTGTTGCAGCCGTCGCGCTTTCGCCGGGTAGTCGGGTCGCGGCATCTGGCATCCCAACTGCTTCAACTCGCCCGCGCTGATTTGCTTCGGTGCGTCCAGCAGGTTCGGCCCCGGCGCGGGTTGCGCGACAGGTTGGGCCGGCGCCGCTTCAGGTGCGGGACGCGGCGCGGGCACCGGCGCGACCGGCCGCGTTTCGGCGGGTTTCGGCGCGTCCTGCGGCGCCGCTTCCACCGTGCGCGGGCTCGGCGCGTGCGACGCCAGCACGTGCACCTTTTCCGGCTTCGCCGGCGCCACGGGTTTCGGCGGCTCGGTGCGCGGCTTCGGCGGCGCAGGCGGGGTTGGCGCGGGCCGCGGCGCCGGCGCGGCAACCAGTTGCACCTGCACCGTGCCGCCTGCGGGACGTCCCGCCTCGAGCCTGAGCGTCACCGCACTCTGGTGGACTGCAACGTACAGCCCCAGCGCATGCGCGAGCAGCACCCCTGCGGCACACGCGATGCGGCGTGTGCGCGCATAGGGTGCCTGGGACGTGTTCTCGCGCACGGCGACGTCATCCCAGGGGCGGCCGGGCAAGGAATCAGAAGTCATAGGTTCCGGTCAGCATGACCGTCCGCTCCGGACCCATCGGAATCATGGCGGCCGACGTGCTGCTGTAGTAGAGCTTGCGGTTGAACACGTTCTTGATCGAAAGATTCAAGCCGTACCCCTTCTTCCGATAGAACAGGCCGAGATCCGTCTCCACCTGGCTGGGGATGCGATACGCCGAGCCCGAGCCGATGTACTGCCCGCTCGCGAAGAACAGCCCCGCGCCGACCCCGAAACCCTGGAGCTTTTCGGTCTGGAAGTTGTAGGTCGTCCACAGGCTGGCGCTGTTCTTGGGCAGGTTTACCGCGATCTTGGCAGCGGAGGGCTGCACGAAGTCGTTGTACGTGTACGTGCCGACCACGTTGACGCCGGGCAGCGGCTGGCCGTTGATCTCCGCTTCGAATCCCCGGCTGACGGCGCCGCCGACGGGAATAGAGAAACCGCGATGGAGCGGATCGTTGATGTTGTAGTTGCTGAACGAGGTGCGGTAGGCCGAGGTCGTGATGGCCAGCTTGTCGTCCAGGAGATTGAACTTCATGCCCACTTCGACTTGCTGGCTGATTTGCGGGGGGAGCACACCGCCACCGAATTGAAGCGCCGTGCCCGGCTGGAAGCCGCGGTTGTAGCTGGCGTAGACGGCAACCTCGGACGTCAGTTCGTAGAGCAGGCCGAGGCTCGGGCTATAGGCGTTCTGATGGCTTCCCGCTGGGGGGTTACCGGCGTAGGTCGCATGTGTCAGATAGGTATCCCGGCGCACGGACGCAAGCGCATGGAAATTCTTGTAGGAAAACTGATCTTGTAGATATAAACCGGTTTGAGTGAAGTAGGTAGTGTTATTCGGCATCACGTTTCCGGTGTCGGGAGACGGAAGCGTAAATGAGCCGAAGACATTCGGAATGGAAATGAATTTCGATGTCGTGGTGTCAGACTGATGCTGGCTGTAGCGCAGAACGTCCCAGCCCGCAATCACCGTATTTTTCGCAGCGCCGATATTGAACTTGGCTCGCAGGTAATTCTGGAAGCTCCAACTGTAGAAATCCGAGACCGAATCGAAGTTGTGGAACAACGTGCCGTTGGTCGCCGAGAGCGGCGTCGCCGTTGTCCAGGCTTGCTGCGTTTGTTGGGTTCGCGTATAGGAACCCTTGCTCACGAAGGTCAGCGCCGTGCCGAGCTTTTGTTCGAGGTGAATGAAAATATTGTCCGTTTGCGCGCCGAAATGGTCGGACGACGTACCCAGCGGCCTGTCGATATAGTTTCGATAGATATCGCCCTTGGCATAGCCGACGGTGAACGGGGGAACCGGCTCGCGATTGACCGTGCGCTCATAGCCCACCGTCAGATCCGTGGTCGAATCCTTCCATTCCAGGGTCGGGGCAAAGTAGAAATTTCTCTCGCCGTCATATCCCATCGAATTCTGGCCGACCCGTTCACCCGAGATGATGAAGCGATACCGAAGCTTCTTGTCGGCGGTGATGGCGCCCGTGCTGTCCAGCGCGATCTGCTCGCTGCCGTAGGAGCCGTAGCCCACCTGGATTTCGTGAAACGGTTCGGCCTGCGGCGTTTTCTTGACGAGATTGATGACGCCTCCCGGCGGACTGTTGCCATTCACGATGGCCGAGGGCCCCTTGACCACTTCCACGCTCGAGATGGCGATCGTCGGCGTGACGTTGGGCGCCGAGCCCACCGTGGCGAGCCCGTCTGAGGTCAGGTTGGATGCCGAGAACCCGCGAATCGTGTAACTCGGCACACCAAGCGGCCCCGGCCGCGTGACGACACCAGAAGCATTCCTCAGCACATCGGAGAGCGACTGAGCGGCCTGGCTCTGGATCACCGCCGCGTTGATGACGCTGACCGATTTCGGCGTCTGGCTCAGCGGCACGTCCGAGCGCGCATAGGTGGACGACGATTCCGCGACGAAGCCGGTGCCGCCGGAGTCCCGGCTGGCTGCCACGCTGATGAGCGGAAGCGTGGTATCGACAGGCCCCACGGCGGCCGCTGCCGCTGCCGCCGACGCCGCGACGGGCGCGGCCGCAGCGGGCTTCGCCACCGCCTTCTGAATGGTCAGACCACCGCTGCCCGTCGCGACGAGATCGAGGCCGGTGCCTCGAAGCGCTTGTCGAATCGCGGCCTCGGCGGTGTAGCTACCCTCGACGGGCGACGATTTCAACGATTGCACGAGGCCCGCGTCGTAGCTCAACCTCACGTTGGCCGCCTGCGCGATTTCGACCAGCGTACGGTCCAGCGGACCGCTCGCGAGATGCCATGACTGCTGGGCAGCCTGTTGTGCATGCGCCGACGCCGCGATGAAAACCTGTGCAACGGCGACCGCGATGGCAACCCCTGATGCCTGGCTCGAGATCGCCCGGCGTGTTCTGATGTTGAGCTTCACGTTTGAACCACTCCCTTGTCGAATGTATTGGCTCTTCGTCCGTTCTGTCAGTATTCCTACGCGTAATCGCGTCATCATCGTGTCGCAAAGTACCGTCATGCTTCAAATCGGGCTTCGGTCAGCCTCTGCCCGAACGCGTCATCGATGAAACAAGTCTATCGTCCGGGCCTGGAATGTTTTTTTGAAACAATTCGCTTGCGCCGCCCGTTTTGGAATTCCATTCCGCGGTTTCCGCCGCGCCGGTGAAATTCCGTCCTTCTCCGTGCCTGTCGATAAATTGCTCCGCCCGCGCGGTCACAGCATGTAATCGAGCGGTAATACGGTGGTCTGCTTAATGGTCTCCATCGCGAAGCTCGAACTGACGTCGAAGATGTCGACCGCCCCAATCAAACGCCGGTATACGCTGTCGTACGCGTCGATATGCGGCACCACGACCTTGAGCATGTAGTCGATGTGCCCGCTCATGCGATGGACTTCCACCACCTCGGGAATCGTCGCCACCACGTCGCAGAAACGCCGCAACCACGCGGCGGTATGTTCCGCGGTCTTGATTTCCACCAGCACGGTCACGCCCACGTTGAGCTTCTTCGCGTCCAGAAGCGCCACGCGACGCGCGATCACCCCGTCCTGCTCGAGCTTCTGAATGCGTCGCCAGCAGGGCGTGGTCGAAAGGTTCACGCGGTCGGCGATTTCGGCCACCGAGAGCGTGCTGTCCTGCTGCAGCACGGACAATATGGACTTGTCGATAGCGTCGAACACACTTCCTCCACTC